>CAIKZJ010000084.1 GCA_903831845.1 uncultured Ignavibacteriota bacterium | reverse complement strand
TCAGATAATACTGCTGAAAGAAGAGACTCAGAGACTCGCTCTACACAAGCATTTCGAGCATCTTGTGAAATATGCAAACGATATGATAGTCCTGTCAGACAGCGATATGAGGATTATCGAGGCTAACGATAGAGCGCTTGAAACATACGGATACACAAAGGAAGAAATTAAGGAAATTACTCTGCGGAATTTTGTCACGCCCGAATCACATCCGATTCTTGAATCCCAGAACATGCAGGATACAAGAATGAAAGAGGGCTTGCTTTACGAAACCGTACATAAAAAGAAAGACGGTACAACCTTTCCTGTAGAAGTAAGCTTGAGGATGTTCGAGGCAGGAAGCGATGTTTTCTACCAGAGGATTATCAGGGACATCACGGAAAGGAAAAAAGCCGAAGAAGCGCTCATGGAAAGCGAGCATAAATACCGCAATCTTTACGAAAGCATGGCTGACGGGTTTGTCATTGTGGACATGAATGGTGTATGCCTGGAATTTAACAGCGCTTACTTGAACATGCTCGGCTATACGGCCGATGAGCTAAGGAAACTGACTTATAAAGACATTACACCCGAAAAATGGCATCATCTCGAAAAGGCTGTTCTCAGTGAGCAGTTCTATGAGAAAGGATACTCCGGTGTCTATGAAAAAGAGTACAGGCGCAAGGACGGAACTGTTTTTCCGATAGAAATACGGACATATCTGCTTAAGGACGAGAACGGACAGAATGCAGGAATGTGGGCTATAATACGCGATATCACGGAAAGGAAAAAAGCGGAGGAAGAGCTGAGGAAATCGGAAGAAAAATTCTCAAAGATTTTTCACCTTTCTACGCATGCCTTTGCCCTGACCGATCCTGAAGACGGCACCGTACTTGAAATCAACGACGGATTTACCGATACCTTGGGATACAAACCCGAAGATATTATCGGTAAAAAAATGACGGAGACCGGGATATGGGCTAATCCTCAGCACAGGTTTGAACTTCTAGATATGCTTAAACGCGGGATGTCTGTCAGGGGCAAAGAAACCCTTTTCATGAAGAAGAACGGAGAAGAAATCATAGGACTTTATAATGCGGAAATTATTTCTATCAACGACAAGCCTGTAATGATAGGAAATTTTGCAGACATTACCGAACTGAAAAGATCCGAAGAAAAATTTTCCAAATTGTTCCATTTTTCCCCGTTTGCAATCACTCTGTCCGACCCGGAAACATCCGTGTTCGTTGATGCGAATGAAGGTTTCACCGAAGTAACAGGTTATTCAAGGGATGAGGTTTTAGGTAAATCAGCTCTGGCCCTCGATCTCTGGGTCAATAAGGAAGATAGGGATTATGTGAGAAATGAAATTGAAAAAGGCAACCATGTTGCAGGGAAAGAATTCCGGCTTAGGAGGAAAACAGGAGAGATATTCGTCGGATTTTTCTTTGCCGGTATGATAAAGATCAACAACAGAAATGTAATGTTCACAAGCCTTAACGATATCACCGATCTTAAGAATGCCGAAGCGGAGGTCGTTAAGCTCAACCGCGAACTCGAGCAGAGAGTACTGGAAAGAACTCATCAGCTCGAACAGGCGAACAAGGAGCTTGAAGCATTCAGTTATTCGGTTTCACACGACCTGCGCTCGCCGTTAAGAAGCATTGACGGCTTCAGCCTGGCCCTGTATGAGGATTACCGCGATAAAATTGGCGATGAAGGCAAGGATTATGTTGAACGT
>CAIKZJ010000083.1 GCA_903831845.1 uncultured Ignavibacteriota bacterium | reverse complement strand
TTTCGTTTTGTTTTAGTTTATTACCTTCACATTATCGCCGTCGTTAAGTCCGTAGAATCCGACATTAATCAGCGTTTCGCCTATGTTAAGACCTTCCTCAACGAGCACTTTATTGTCTGACCTGCCGCCGAGCTTAAGCACCTTCTTTCTGGCTACGTTGCCTTCGAGCACGAAAACGAATTTCTCCTCGCCGTTATCCACGACATATTCCTGCGGCAGAACCACCACATTATCAACTTTCATATTCGTGAAAGTAATGTTCGCGGACATTTCGGGTTTCAGCTTACCGTATTTGTTGTCTATAACGAGCTCAACTTCAAAAGTCCTGTTCTGCGCATTGATAGTCGGTGAAACGTAATTTATCCTTGCATCAAATTCTTCATCCGGAAAAACTGCGAACGTGACGCTTACCGATTCGCCTTTCGAAACCTGCGCTATGTACCTTTCCGGTACACCGCAGCTTACCTTTACTTTTGAAACGTTGACTATGCTCACTATGGGAGCACCCGGGGAAGTCATTTCGCCTTTGTTCATGTATTTGCCGTCAATAACGCCGTAGATAGGTGAAATAATGTATCCCTTGCTTAATCTTGTCCTGTACAGGTCGACGGATTTGAGCGCGATGTCCATCTGGAGTTTAGCGTTAGTATACTGCTGTTCCGTAGCCACGCCGTCGGCATAGAGTTTTTCAGTTCTGGTAAAATTCTCTTTTGCGAGCTCAAACTGTGAAATCGCCTGGTTATATGCCGCTTCGTCGACGTCCTTTTTAAGCTTCACGACTACTTCGCCCTTGCTTACCCTGCTTCCTTTATCTTTCGTGAGGTAAGTGATGAGCCCGCCTTCCTCCGAAGAAAGTTTTGCGCTCTCGAAGGGTTTCACGGTTCCAACTAAGTTGTAATTTTCCTCGAAGTATTCGCCTTTCACTGTCATTGTCTTCACAAGAGGTAATTTCTTCTCTTCCGTCTTTCCGTTCTTGTTACGTCCGCATGAAGACACGGTGAGGACGATTAAAGCTGCGGATAATAATATTAAATACTTTTTCATATAATTGTTAAAATTTATTTATTCTTTTCCAATAGTTCCTCCAGACCTGTTTTTGCCGTCTGGTATTCTAGTATTGCCTGATAATAACCGAGTTTTGAACTGCTAAGCATGAGCTGCGCGTCGATCACGTCAATCTGATTAATAACGCCGTTTTTAAAGCTTAATGAAGCGAGTTCGTAACCGCGTTCCGCGAGTTTCACGGTTTCGAGCGAAGCAATTATCTTCTTCTTCGCCTCATCAATTTTTAGCAGTACTGTCTGCGCGGAAATTTTGAGTTTCTGCTTAACGTCCGATATCGTCTCGTCGGTTTTCTTTATCTCTATCTCCGTCTGTTGTTTTTTGTAGGTGTTCCTGAAGAAGTTAAGGTTCCACGACATACCAAGTCCGGCATTGATTACGGGGAAGTATCTGAATTTATCAGCCGCCCTTCCGTCATCTTCCGCTGCCTGCAGGTTGAACTGGCCGAACACGTAAAATTTCGGCAGATAGTTTGCCCTGTCTACGCCGAGGAGTTCGTTACTTATATTCCTGCTGATCTGAAGCTGCCTTATCGAAACGTGATTGTTGGCAATTTTATTAATCAGCGCGTCGTTGTTTCCGAACACCTCAAGGCTGTCATACGTAAGCGAACCCGAAACGTCTATTTCTGTATTATCTTTTATTCCTATGGCGTTCTTAAGGGACTTCTTTCCGATGGTGAGGTTATTTTCGGCTTCAAGAACCGGCGGCCTGTTGTTTTCTGCGGTGACCTTCGCGCGGAGAAAATCAAATTCAGTTGCCGCGCCGTTTCTGTATTTCTTTTCGACGACTTCATAGTTGTCCAGAGAATTCTGAAGCGCCTGTTTTCTGACGTTAGCGACCTCTTTAAGAAACAGAACGGTGTAATACGCCTTTTTCACTTCAGATACGACCCTTGCTTCTTCAAGAGCGACGTTTTCATTCTGAAGGGTTGAATAGTATTCTGCAATTCTTATGCCCTGGAACACAGGGGTGCCCAGAACCGGTATAGGCTCGGAGACGTTCAGTGTGTTTATAACCTGATTATCCGTGCCCACGGAGAATCTCTGTCCGAATATATCAAAATACTGTTTCTTGAACGCCCTTATGTACTGCGAGCTCAGGTCGAGTGTCGGCAGAAGGTTTTCGTTGTATACCTGCGAGACCTTCTTTTCCGCCTTCAGCCTGTCGAGCTTCGCGTTGACGAGGGAAGAGTTGTTCTGCCGGGCCGTCGTAATGGCGTCCTGAAGCGAATAAATTTTCGCATCCTGCGCGAACGCCCCCCTGACGAGGGCGAATAGAATAAGTACGGCCGTTGTAAATTTAATATTCATTTTATTTTCTGTTAGAAAGTTTTTTCTTTTCTTCGTTGTAACGCAGCCTTCCTTTGTCGGTGAGAATGCCGTGCAAAAGAATGTTGAAAACATGGTGTATTGCTTCCTGCATGGTGCATTTGCAGTTGAGCAGGAATGCGGGGTTCACTATTGCTCTGATCGTGGCGGCATACGCTTCCACAATTATTTCCGGAGGGAAGTCCGATACTATCTTTTCCTTTCTTCCCTGCATTATCAGTTTCTTCGAGATATCGTAGATCTTTTCATTTCTGAAGTTCTCAATTTCCTTCCAGATCTCGGGGTAATGGGTACGCATGTCCTTTATCCATTTCTCGCTTACCTGGCACACTTCGTTGGAATAGTTCTCCAGCAGCATGGAAAGTTTTGATGCGACACTGATTTTCTTTGACAGAATCGCGTCTACGTCCTTTATGGAATTTTTCAGCATTGCGAAAGTTGTTTCCTTGATGAGGTCGTATTTTGACTCGAAGTACTTGTAGATCGTCTTTTTGCTTATCTTGAGTTCCGCGGCCACTTCGTCCATCGACGTTTTATAAAGCCCCTCCCTGTAGAACAGAATGTGAGCCTGCATCATTATCCGTTGTTTTTCTGCGTTGTTTTTTTTCATGCGTCTATGGAAACTATTTTAGTATATTTAGTTTCCAAATTAGCGCAATTGTTTTATAAAGTCAATTGCATTAATTAAGAAACGGAAGATATTTAGGATACGGAGGCAGTCCGCCAATGTTTCACGCGGGGAATAAAAAACCCGGGGAAATCCCGGGTTTTAGTACCGGAGGAGGGACTTGAACCCCCGACCTGCGGATTATGATTCCGACGCTCTAACCAGCTGAGCTACTCCGGCATATTATCTGACTTCTCTAATAATTCTTACTACCTTGTAAATCCTGTAAATTTCGCTCTTTTTGACCACCGTAGGCGGATATTTCGTGTTCACGGAATAAAGCAAAACGCTTTCATCATTCAGGAACTTAATCAGTTTCGCGTTTCCCGAATAGTGTTCCGGTATCGTTTTAAGGTTTACTACAACCGCTCTTCCGTCCTTAATCTTATGCGGTTCGTCGGAACACACAAGCAAGTCGCCCGGGTTTATGTAAGGTCGCATTGAATCACCGCGCGCCGTTACTGCGAAAGGGTTAACATAGTAATTTATATCGCTTAATTCAATGTATTTCACCGTGTCGCTGCTAATCTGACTGAACAATGGCACACCGCAGTCGACTTCAGCAAGCAGCGGTATCAGTTTTGATTTCGGCGAAAGCGGCACTGTATTTTTCAGCATTTCTCCGTTCCCGCTTATGAGCCAGTTTATATTGCAGCCCATTTCACCGATTTTTTCAAGCATATCCGGCATCGGCAATCTTTCTCCGTTCAGGTATTTCTGCAAAGCCTGCGGGGTGATGCCGAGAGCTTCAGCAATTTCTGTCTTCTTGAGCGAAACAGAGCCGCAGTATGAGGCGAACCTGCTGGAAAAGCTTTTTCTTTCCATGTCGTATAATTGTATTGTTTAAAGATAATACAAATGTATTACAATATCAAACGTGAATAATTCAAAACCGAAATACAAATCGAAAATTGTTTTTTCTTTAAATTGAATAAAGACGATTTTTTAATTAAATTATCTCATATGCAAATTTTATGAGGGGAAACAAATTATTTGTATTCATCTTCCTTTTTGCCGCGTTCGCGGTCAATTCTTACGGGCAGGAGGACTGGTGGAAGGACAAGAAGTACAAATCCGAGGATGCGAGGATAAAATACGAGCTTTGCAAGAAAACATTCAAGGAAATCGCCGCAGGGTTCACGTCGTCTTCAGTCAGCCTGATTTCGAAGTATTTCAACGGCGAGGTGTTTCTTGACGTTCTTGGAAGCGAAAAAGGCACGTACAATTCGAATCAGGCGGAATTTATAATATCCGATTTCATGGATTATTTCAAGGTCGTATCGTTCAAGTATATAAATTCTTATCACAAAAACTCGTACGCGTTCGTACTGGGAAAATACTATTATAACATCGGAAGCGGTAAAAGGGAGCTTAAGGCTTCGATTTCGCTCAAGTACAGGAATGAATCCTGGTACGTCGATCAGATAAACCTGAACTAAATATACAGTTTTGTATTTTACGTACATATTCCCCAGAAAATTCAAGATCCTGCTGATAGTATCGGCGGCGATCGCGCTCTGGATGCTGTTCGTTAAGTTCAGCGCGATGTACGTAATATCTAAGTCAACGGACGACGAAAAAGCAATACTCGACGAAAAGAACAGCGAAAGGGCGGATCTTAGCAGGAAGAAGACTTACAGGCTGATAGAGGAGGTGAACAGACTTTCGGCGCGCATATCCGACAATGCGGAAATAAGAAAAGACGTTGAAAGGAGCGATGCCAGAAGGCTTTTTGAAACGGTAAAGAACGCGGAGACGGACGAAAACACGGGCATTGAGATTTTTGACAAGCGTCTGGAATCAGTATGTTTTCAGGGCACCCAGGTTTCGCCCGAAATTATACTTATGCAGAAGGCGCTGAACGGAACCGTCAGCACAGTCATACGCGAAACGGGGTTTTTCACATATCTTATTACTTACGCTCCGGTAAAGTCTTTTACAAACGAAGTGAACATATCCGGAGTGCTTGTAATTTCAGTTCTTATCGATTCAAAGTATTCCTCAACCCAGTTTGAGGTATCGGGAAAAATACTGGCATCAGAGCTGTCGAAGGAACTTGGCAGACAGGTACATTTCGAGCCGCCGGGCGGGACAACTGTTCCGCTGCCGGATTCTTCGGGTTCGGAAAAGATTAACATTGAATCTTCGGACGGTAAAATTACAGGCAGGATAATTTATCCTCGTTATACTCTTACAGAGCACGTAGAGGGGATAGAAGATCTGTCAGGCAGATCGATAGCAATACTTTCCATTCTTCTTACAATCGCGATAATTCCGGTTATACTAAGGCTGATAAACCTTTTCAAACCCGCTACATTAAAAATATTCCTGTTTTTTGTTTTTCTGGTCATCGTCAGGTATTTCTGGATTACTGCTGGATTCCCTTCCGGAATAGTCCAGGGGGGCATATTCCAGACACATTATTTTGCAGTAAAGTTCGGACTCGGGATGTTCAAGTCGCTGGGCGACCTTCTCGTTACGACGTCTTTAATATCGGCGTTCGCCCTTTACACCGCGTATGTATCGTTTGAATATCTTATGAAATTCAGAAGCGAGGAGGATGCCGGCGGAGCGGCCTTAAGGATGATAAGGATACTTCTTGCGACGTCCCTGTTCTTTCTCTTTTTCGTTATATACGGCGCGTCATTAAGAAATCTGATTTACGATTCGAACATTAAGTTTCTCGACAAGGTTAACATTATTCCCGAACCGCCGCTGTTCATTCTGCAGCTTTCTATACTTCTCATTTCTTTTTCGTTCTTCCTATTTGAAGTTGTTTTCATATTCGTTATCCTTCATAATTTTCGCCAGCAGTTCAGAACCGGTTACCTTAAGAAATATTACATACTGATCTCGCTTCTCGCTCTGCTTGCCGTGAATCTTCTGTTACACGCGACGGGAATCGATATGGAGCTCGTTAACCTTCAGAGGATATTCGTTACCGCGCTGCTGTTCATCTATACTGTGTACCTTTCGAATTTCCTCGTACAGAAGCGTTCGTTCAACTTCTTTTCGCTGCGCAACATATCCGTTCTTTTCGTTTTAAGCATGATAGTTACGCCGGTTATTATTCTTGACATAACGAAATCGCAGGAAACAAGGTACATAGAGAACATCGGTTCCGAGCTTGTAGAGAACCAGAACGACAAGATTGTATACCTGATATCCGATGAACTTGGAAAGTTCAGGGATGACAGGGACCTTGAAACTTATATAAAGGACGACAATAAAATACCGAAGCTTGCTTTCTACTTATGGAGCGGCAGCAAATTCAGTTTTGCAAAATACAAATCGGACCTGATGGTGCTCGATACGTCGGGAAAGGTGATCAGCGATTTCAACACAAGCAACAGTCTCATTACATCGGACAGCGTGGCGTCATTCCTGAAGAGAAATTATTTTCTCAGTGAATACGACTTCGGGGCTGATGAAACCGACACGACGTTCTACGGGGAAGACGACGAAGGATACGTTTCGGAAGACGGGGGCGCGGGTCCCGAACCAATAACTTTCGACAACATTACTATTTTCGAGAACCGGAAAAGCAAATATTTCGCCGGCATTATACCGCTCGAGAAAGTCGGCCTCAGAAACACCGAATTCGAGGAAGTAATAGGGTATGTGGTGATTGCGCTTAATTCAGAGACGATAAATTTTTACTCCGAAAACGAGTTCAACGCCAAGTTTGACAGTGAAGATGATAAAATGCCCGAAAGGCTTCTTACAAAGCCGGTGCTGACTGAAATACTTAACGGCGAAGTCGTCAATTCCACAAACGCCGACGTGTCGCGTGCGCTGCTGAAATTCCTGCCCATGTTCGAGGAAAGCATCAAGAATTCTGAACGGCCGGTGTCGTGGCGTTATGACATGCTTATGAACGAGAGGTACAGAACCTATTATATACAGTCGCCCGTTACCGATAACGAGGAGAACGGACTAAGCCTGAATGACGAGAAGATCTTTGCAGTAAGCATACAGCGCGACGATTTCGGACTTCTGTCATTTTATTTCCTGAAGTTCATACTGTTTTCGCTAACGGTGTTTATAGCCGTGGCCTTTATATATCTCGTTAGTTTCCTTTTCAGGCTTAAGCATATCTCGTTCAACTTCAGGGAAAAACTCTTTCTTTCATTCATTATAGTTTCGGTGATACCGATAGTATTTCTTGCCGTTTATACGAGGTCTTACATAAACAACAAGAACGACATCACATACAGAAACCAGATACTTTCGGACCTTAACATACTAAACGAAACGCTCAAGGACGAGAAGATACTTTTCAACAAGTATAAGCATACCGATACGATTAAGCAGGCAGGAAAGGACATACTGAACAAGAATTTCGGCAATACGGGAAAGAACTATAACATATTCATAAGGAACAGGCTTGTCGCCTCGACGAACGAGGAGCTCTACAAATCGGATTTTCTGGATACGCGGGTGGATGCGGAAGGATATTTCAACATTTCGGTCCTTAAGAAGGATGTGTTCATACAGAACACGAACATACGCGGACAGAATTACCTTGTCGGATATAAGCCTCTGAAGGACAGGAACAACAACATAAACGGAATAATATCCTCGCTCTCCGTATACAGGCAGAAAGAGATACAGGAAGAGCTCACGGAGACGCTCACTTTCATATTCGGCTCCTACTTTATCGTTATAATGATACTGCTGATAGTCGTAAGTTTTGTGACCGCAAAGATATCAAAACCGATACTTGTGCTTCAGAAAGCCACGGAGCGGCTGGCAAAAGGCGAAGAGGATTTTGTTATCGACATAGAGAGAAGCGACGAACTCGGCAGCCTGGTGGATTCGTTCAACAAAATGACCAAAGACCTTGCTAAGTCGAAAGAAAGGCTGAAGAAGGCCGAACGCGAAGCGGCGTGGCGGGATATCGCCAGGAGGGTCGCTCACGAGATTAAGAATCCGCTTACCCCGATGAAGCTGTCGATACAGCATCTGTATTTCCTTTATCAGGAAAAGGATTTCAATAATTTCGAGGCAGTATTGAAAAAGACAAAAGAGCTTATAATAAACGAGATAGACAAGCTTAACAGGATTGCGACTGCTTTTTCTGATTTCGCCAAACTTCCGAGCAGGAATTACGAGCCTCTTAACGTCAACGATATCATCACAGACGTCGTATCTCTTTATTCGCTCAACAAAAACGTTGAATTTGTTAATGAGCTGCAGGACAACCTGAACCCTGTTTTGGGTGACAAGCAGGAACTCAACCGCGTTTTTCAGAATCTTATTAAGAACGCAGTTCAGTCGATTGCGGACAAAGGAAAGATTACAGTATTTTCTTTCAACCTTGGAAAGCATGTTGTTGTGGAGATTAAGGACAACGGATGCGGAATGGAGCCGGAGGTTCTCGGAAAATTATTCGAGCCGAATTTTTCTACAAAATCTACGGGCATGGGTCTCGGCCTTGCAATAACAAAGAAATCTCTCGAAGACATGAAAGCGGGGATAAGCATTGAGAGCGCTGTCAACACGGGTACAACCGTCAGAATTGAATTTTTGAAACATGGGAAAAAATAAATACATACTTTTACTGCCGTTGTTTTTAGCATACCTGCTTCTCCCCGGGTGCGCGAATCAGCTGCCGCCATCAGGGGGTGATGACGACAAGGAGCCTCCAAAAGCGGAATACATAAGCCCGAAGCCGAACAGCGTGAATTTTACCGGAAATACGGTCACCATAAAATTTGACGAATATGTTGACAGAAGAAGCTTCTCCGAATCGTTCTTCGTAACACCGAAACCCGAAGGCGAGATGAATATAAGCTGGAGCGGCAGGGAAGCCGAAGTTGAATTTTCAAAAAAGCTGGCCGCGAACACCACATATCTTTTCATTGTCGGAAAACTTCTCAAGGACATACACGGCAATTTTCTTTCAGAGCCGGTTCAGTTCGCCGTTTCGACAGGAAGCCGAATCGACATGGGGAAGATTAGCGGGAAGGTCTTTTCAAAAAACTACGACCGCGTCTTTGTGTTTCTTTACAACCTTGACAAGAGGCAGACGCCCGACCCGGCAAAAGACAAGCCCGATTACATGATTCCCGTAAACAACGAAGGCGTTTACAGGACCGGAAACCTGGCGCCCGGAAATTACAGGATATTTGCGGTATACGACAACGACAGGAACGGTTTGTATGACAAGGAGCTTGAGGCGATATCCTGCGCGGTAAAGGATTATGCGGTGAGTGAAGAAAAGGAAGTAACCGACGCGAATTTTATTATGCGCAACATGACTGTCGATAAGAAATATTATTCCGGAAAGGATTTTTTCAGCACCCTCAAGTCGGATACGACGGATATAATATTCTCAAACATAATAAACGGACAGAAAAATACGGGCCTTGTGTCGCGCATGTATTTTTATAAAAAGAGCAGCCTGATCGACAGGGAGTACATAGCATCGAACACAGTGCTGAAGGACACGCTGGGGAATAAAATCAGGATGGTCTACAACTGGTACAACGATTCGCTTTTTGAAATAACGCCTACCAGCAATTACAAATACGGCACGCCGTGCATTCTGACGTTCGACCTCGGCAGGGTAAAAGCCGGCCTGGTTTACACGTTAAGGTTTACAGTAGCTGAAGAAATTAAATGCATAGAGATATCAGGCGCGGTAAAAAACAGGGGTGAAGTGAGCGGCAACATTCTTGTCAATGCTGTAAGCGCGGAAAAGCCGGAACAGAATTTCACGAGGGTCCTTACCTCCGATTCGCTGTTCTCGTTTTCAGGTCTGCAGGAAGGCGATTATTATCTTTTTGCCTTCAACGACCAGAACGGGGATTCGGAATATGATTTCGGCGAGCCTTATCCTTTCAGACCATCGGAAAGGTTTTTCTTTTTCGGCAAAAAGATTTCGGTCAAAGGAGGATGGAAGGCAGAAAATATTATTGTCTCGTTCTGATAAGCTCTCTAAGATTATAAGTGAAGTTGTAAAGCATTATCTCCGTATTTACGTTTCTGTCGATGTCGCTTATGCACGTCTCGAGAAGGTTTATTATCTCAAACTCATCGCTTTTGTACTTTGCGGAAAATTTCGAAACGCTGTCAAGCCTGTCCCGGTTGATAACTATCCTGTCGTTTGAACTTCTTGCGATAATTATATCCCTGAACCATAAAATCATCAGATAAAGAAACTGTCTCACCAGTTCCCTGTCTTTCGGGGAAACTATCGAAGATATGATGTTCGAAACCCCAGGCTGGTTGTTCATTATGACTGCGCGGAGATAGTCGACGACCCTGTCCCGCAATACGAGGAAATTATCATTGACAATGCTTTTCAGCTTCTGAAGGCTGCCGTTTGCTATATTGACAAGCAGGTTCATTTCCTCGTCCGATACGTCATCGGTATATGATTTAAGGAATGACAGCAGGTCGGCGTTGCTGATTGAATCGAATTTAATTTTCTGGCATCTTCCGATTACAGTCGGCAGAAGCGAATTCACCTTAGAAGTCGTAAGAATAATAACGGCGTCGCCGGGCGGTTCTTCGAGTATTTTAAGGAAGGCGTTTTCGCTGTTCGGGTTCATCAGGTCCGCTCCGGAAATAAGAAATATCTTTTTCTTTCCGCGGTCGGGCGTAAGGTAAATTTCCTTCCTTATCTGTCTGATGCTGTCGATTCGTATCGTATTGGCCTTCGGCACGTTTAATTTGTAATAATAATCCTCCGATTTCTTTTTAAGCTCGGCAGAAAGAATTTCGGCGTCAGTTTCGGACAGTCCGGCTACAGGATTGTCACTGTCGTCTGTTTCTTTTCTCGAAGCAGGCAAAGCGGTAACGAACTTGAATATCGATGAGTTCAGTGTATTAGTCTGCCTGCAGTATTTGCATTCATCGCATGCGCCTTTTTCTTCGTCGGGCGAATCGCAGTTTATCAGTTTAGCGAACTCTATGGCTGCCGCGTCCTTTCCCACGCCTTCAATGCCGTGAAATATGAAAGAATGCGGTATCCTGCCGCTTGCATGAATGCTCCGGAGCACCGAGATTACGCGTTTCTGTCCTATTATATTACTCCACATAAATCAGAATGTATTACCTATGCCGAACTGAATTGTAAGTTTTTTTGAAAATATTGCCGAGGCGTTATTTTTAAACAGCCACTTGTTCGTTCCTTCGGCCGGATCATAATCATAGAATTTGAACCCGAGGTCGAACCTGACAGGACCGACTATGGTATAATAGCGGAGACCGGCGCCGATTGCAAGCGCCATGTCGCTGAGTCTGAAATGCTTTACTTCGTCCCAGAGGTTTCCGTAATCGAAGAATGTCACGAAGCCCAGATCCCTGATGAGTCCTTTCGAATTAAGAAACGGTCTGGTTCTGTGCTCAAAACTTCCCTCTATGATGAAATTCCCGCCTACGTCCTTTTCGGAAAACGTACCGAGTTTCCTCGCGCCCCATCCGCGCACGCTTGTGCTTCCGCCGGCGATAAATTTGTAGTCCAGCGGCAGGAAGTTTATCGTCGGCTGATTGTTTTCTTCTTTGTTGTACTGATAAATATTGCCGACCAGGAACTTCGAGGCAAGCGTGGATTTCTGCGGATTCGAAGTAACCGGAATGTAAAATTTATTAAGGAATGAAGTCTTCAGGTAATTGATTGTCTGAACAGCGAAAATAGTTTTTATCAGGCTGCTAAGAAGTCCGCATTCCTCGACGTAGTAAGTCTGGAAAAAACCTTTTGTCGGAAACTGAAAATTATCCACGCTGTTGTGTATCACTGTCAGACCGAGCGCCGAATTAAGGAAGTTAGTCGTGAAATCCGACGGTAGCAGAACCACCGTGCCCGCGGAATCCGTAATCGGGACTTTCAGAACGAACCTTTCGTTCGTCAGTTTCCAGTCGAATGAAAGGTTGTTTATATAAGTGTGCTTAGGAAGTTCGTAGTTGACAGTAAACTTGTTCTTTGCGATGCCGACCCTGAATTCATCGAAGGAATACAGTACGTAAGAGAGGTTCCAGGTTCCAGTTATTTTGTTGTTTTTTAGAATATGAGGCTGCTGCAATTCGAGAAGGTATTCCATCCTGTACGTGTCGGTCGAATTTGCTAGCGCTCTTACGCCTGTTTTGAAAGTTCTCGCGTTATGGAGAAAATATCTGTCCGTGAACGAAAGACCGACGCCGGCAAAGAACGAATTGTCGATGTCATATCCTAGAATCTCCGGCTGGAGTTCGTACTTATTCCGTATCGAAGTATTTATTTGCAGGGATATAATATTATTTACGGTATCTATCCTGTCGAAAAGTATTCTCGGGTTTTCGAGAATGTTCATCCTGTTGAGCCGGTTCTCGCTTAAAATAATTTTCTCCTTGCTGTAAATGTCGTTCTCCGTATATTCGAGCTCATCCATTATGTCTTCGAGTTTGAGTCCGTATCGATCGTTTGAAACTTTAACCTTTGTTTTGCCGAATTTGTAGCTGTCTCCTACGACGAAATAATAATTTATCCTGACTTTATGCCCCAGAACCGGATCCTTAGTCTGAAATCTGATAACTTCAGGATTGTTCACGTACGCGAACGCGTATCCGTTGTTCTGGAGGTATTTCGTGATTCTTGCGGCCTCGGTACTGACGCTCAGTTTCCTGTAAATGTCGCCCTGATTGATTTCGGCTTTGCCGTCAGAAAAGAGTTCTGATTTTATTCCGCCGGGAAGGTTTTCAATACCGATGTAGTTTATTTCCTTTAAAGTATAAGGCGTGTTTTCCGTGATGATGAACTTAACCTCTATTTCGGTTTTCGACGTGTATGTGGTTGAGGTATCTACAAATGCGTCAAAGTATCCGTTGTCGAAATAAAACTTTTCTATTCTCTTGATGTCAAGAACAAAGTCTTCGTAATTGAAGTAATCCGAATTTCCGGTTTTAATAATAGCGGAAATCTGATCCCTGTCGAAAGCGTTGTCGCCCTTGAATTCAATCGATGCGTCAGCTATTTTAACCTTCTGTAATACAGGTTCGTCGTCTTCCTGTGCGAACGACAGGCAGGATGCGAATAACAGTATGAGAATAGAAAAAGTTAATGGTTTAGATAAGTTCATTCATTATCAAAAAAACCCAATATTGGAATATTGGGTTTTATAATAAGTTTAACAAAAGATCAGAAATCTTTATTTTCTTCGTCGTAGAAGAAATCCTCGTCAGTCGGATAATCCAGCCAGATCTCTTCAATACTTTCGTAAGGCTCATCTGAATCTTCGAGCTCCATCAAGTTCTCGATAACTTCTTTCGGTGCGCCTGTCCTGGTTGCGTAGTCGATTAATTCAGCTTTATTTGCCGGCCAAGGAGCATCATCGAGATAAGATGCTAACTCTAACGTCCAGACCATTAAAATACCTCCGTTTAAAATGATTTTAAAATATTATTCAAAGTCGTGTTCAAAGTACTCAGTGCTCCTGCGGAATCTCATTTCATTCGCGAACTTGTCCGCTTTGGAGTTAAGTTTTATACGGTCCGCAAGCTGCTTTTCAAAAACCTTAGCCGCGTTGTACCCGTAATGTTTGCAAAGATAGTTAAGAGCGATTACTTCTGCAATGACAGTTATATTCTTACCCGGGAATATCGGGAGATTTATTTTCTCTATATCCACCCCGAGTATGTTCACGATGTTAGTATCGAGCCCCGTTCTGTCGTACGTTTTCCTGCTGTCCCAGGTTTCAAGCTCGACAATGACCTCGACTCTTTTCTGGTAGCGGATGGCCCTTATGCCGAAAATCCGCTGTATGTCGATTATGCCGAGGCCTCTTATTTCCATGAAGTGCTTGGCAAGAGACGTACCCGAGCCCATAAGAACCGACTCGAGTTTTTTCGACACGATGACTATGTCGTCGGCAACAAGCCTGTGTCCTCGCTCGATGAGGTCAAGCGCGATTTCGCTCTTTCCGATTCCCGATTTTCCGCAGAAGAGCAGCCCGACTCCGTAAACGTCGACGAACGACGCGTGTATTGCCGCCTGCGCTGAAAACTGGTCGTCAAGAAAATCCGTTATGACGGAGTAAAACCTTACTGTATTAAGCGCCGTGGTGAAAATGGGTATCTTCTTCTTTTCAGCCATACGGAGGAATTCCGCGGTGGGCTTGTTCCCGTGCGTGTATATTATGCACGGAACGTCGAAAGAAAAGTACCTGATAAGTTTTTCTTTCCTTTCCGCCGCTGAAAGCTTGTTAAGGTATTTGTTCTCCGTGTTCCCGAATATCTGGATCCTGTTGTAAGAAAACAGTTCCACGTAACCCGCAAGCGCCAGGCCGGGCCTGTGCAGGTCCTTTTCTGTTATTATTCTGTCTTTCGGGATTTTTCCGCTTGTAGTCTTCTTTAACTGAAACCTGTTTCTGCACTCTTCATAGAAGAACTCCACGGATATTTTGTCTTTCTTGATTTCCTTGATATCTTTTAGGCTGTCAATCAATAATAGTTATTTTGATTTAGTGTGGTTTTTTTTAGTTTTCTGTTTGTCTTTAAGTTTGTAGAGTCTGGTTTCAATTTTATTAATTGCAAAATCAATTGCTTTTTCAAAATCACCGGCCGATTCCTTGGCGGTGAGTGTTTTTTCCTTAAGTTTAATGATCACTTCGCAGTACTTCGTGTCCGCCGGCGGCTTGTCGTATGACAATATAACATCGGTGTGAATAATGTTCTCGTTGTACTTTTCGAGTTCGTTAATCCTTTCCTTAATGAATGCCTGTGTTGACGTTTTTGCCCTAAAATGCCTCGCCGTTATGTTGATTTTCATAACTAATTAAGTTTAAGGTTTATGAAATGTAAAAGAACTAAACTTAACGTGAATATGCAAAACTAACAAAATTATTTCAATAAATAAAATATAAAGTTGCATATGACCGAAAAATTCACTAAAATTGTAAATCCTTCTTTCTACTTATCCTTACGGAACTAAAACGGAAATTGTTATTGGGAGATTTTAATTGAATAAAAAGATTTATTTTTCATTTTTAATCGTGTCGTTCGTCTGGACGGCATTTATTTTCCTGGTTCCGGTTTTCGATAAAATTGGCGGTTTTTTCGCTGAAATCGCCGATTTCGGCTATATTTTCTATTCAAAAACCTGTCATCAGATAGATGAAAGGTCGTTCTTTATATTCGGTAACAAAGTGGCCGTCTGCTCGAGATGCTCGTCTTCTTACGTCGCTTTTCTGTTTTCCGTGATTCTTTACCCGTTTATACGGGGTATCGACAGCAGGAAGATGCCTTCTCTGTTTCTGCTTTTTACAGCCCTGTTTTTACTTGCGGCGGACGTCTTTCTTGATATTTCAGGAATCATAAGCAATACGTTCGTATCGAGAATGATAACCGGAGGTTTCATAGGATTTGTTCTTCCGTTTTATTTAATACCCGGCTCGGTGAACTTTTTCGGCGAGATTTACGTCAAAATACATGAACATAAATAATTAATGGAAAAGAAAATAAACAGGCTCGCTCCGGTTATATGGGGAAGTTCGGTAATGACGGCAATTTCCGTTCTGCCGCTGATTAATTTTATTAATCTCTTTTTCTGCGCCGGGATTGTAATTGGCGGTTACATCGGAGTTATAAGTTACTACAGGCAGATACACGACACTTCAGTGCGGCTGACTTACAAAGACGGCGTCATAATAGGAATACTAAGCGGAATACTTTCTGCCGTGACGGTATCGGGCATCAACATCATTATGCTGATGTATTCAAAAGCCAATCCCGTAACTGAAACGATGAGCATGCTGGGGGAATTCGGCAAAAACCTTCCTCCCGAGGTCAACACGCAGATGAACAAGCTCGCCGACGAATTCAACAAATACGGATTTTCGCCTACTCTCGCGATATTCACTTTCATTTCGAACATAATCATTTATCCTCTTTTCGGCGCGATAGGCGCGCTTCTGGGAGTTACAATTGCGGAAAAAAGGAGAAAAGATACGGTAATTCCATCTTGACAAAATCATATTTGTATTGATTTGATTGTCAATTAATTTACGGTTATTTTTAAATCATGATGTACGAATACACAGGCGCACTGCACATTCATTCGACCTATTCTGACGGCACCGGCACGGTGGAGCACATCGCCGGCTGCGCCAACGAAGCGGGTCTCGATTTCATAATACTTACGGACCACAACACAATTCTCGCAAGGGACAACGGCCAGGAACACTGGTTCGGAAAAATTATGATGATAGCCGGGTACGAAGTGAACGA
Organism: uncultured Ignavibacteriota bacterium; assembly: GCA_903831845.1. Classification (GTDB taxonomy): domain Bacteria; phylum Bacteroidota; class Ignavibacteria; order Tepidaquicellales; family Tepidaquicellaceae; genus CAIKZJ01. The sequence continues at coordinate 2,622 of CAIKZJ010000083.1, read as the reverse complement.
CGCTCACAATAAAAACCATTATCTTGTTTTCGGACTCGACGAGCTCGTGGGCACATACCGTGTTCTTCACAACGGCGAGCTCGGATGCAATCTCACAGCTAAAGAATACGTTAAACTTATAAAGGAAAAGGGCGGCGTGGGATTCATCGCGCATCCGTTCGAGAAGCGGAACAGCTTTCCGGAACATCCGCCGTATCCATGGACTGAATGGGACACCGACGATTTCGACGGGATTGAGATATGGAACCATATGAGCGAATGGGTTGAAGGCCTCAACGAAAACAACAAGGTCCAGAGATTCATACATCCTCTGAAATCTATCGTCCGTCCGGACGAACAGGCTGTAAAGAAATGGGATGAACTCAATATGAGACGCAGAGTGGCCGCCGTGGGAAGCGTCGACGCTCACGCTCACAAGATGAACCTTATGGGTTTCTACAACGTTGAAGTGTTTCCCTACAAAGTGCTTTTCAAATCCGTAAGGACTCACGTGCTTCTTGAGAATCCGATTGAGAAGGGCAACGAAGACAAATTCCAGGACTATAAGAAGAAAATCGTAGCCGCGCTCAAGCACGGCAGGTCATACATAACAAACAGCTATTACGGGGATTCAAAGGGATTCCGTTTCTTCGCCGAATACGGCGGTGAAAAACATCATATGGGCGATGAGATAAAGATAACGGACGGCAAGAAAGCGGTGTTCAGCTTCTATACTCCGAAAGAATGTCTCGTGAAATTCATTAAGAACGGGAAATGCGTTGAAGAGCAGAAAGGACTCGGCGGAACATGGGATGATGACGAAGAAGGATGTTACAGAGTCGAATGCTGGATAGGCGACAGGGCGTGGATATTTTCAAATCATATAAGGGTTACACGGTAAAATAAAAAAATGAAAGAAATAGAACAGAATGAAGACTCCGTGCTCGTGGACGAAAAGTCCATAAGGGCAAACTGCGGGGTCTTTGGTATTTACAACCATCCTAAAGCTGCGTTAATGGCTTATTACGGACTTCACGCCCTTCAGCACAGGGGGCAGGAAGCTGCCGGGATAGTGACTTCGGAATATATTCCTGAAAAACAGAAATACCATTTCAACGTTCACAAGGGAGTGGGACTCGTGCTGGGCGTTTTCGGGGACGAGGAAATACTAACGCAGACACTTAAAGGAAACTCCGGGATAGGGCATAACAGATATTCCACAACAGGTTCATCGAGCAACAAGAACAACATACAGCCGTTCAAGGTAACCTATAAGGACGGAAACCTCGCTCTTGCTCACAACGGCAACCTTACGAACGCGAATTACCTCAGAAAAAAACTTCAGGACGAGGGTACGATATTCCAGACTACCACCGACTCCGAGATTTTCCTTCATCTTCTTGCGAGAAGCAAGAAAGAGGATTTCGTCGAAAAGATTCTGGACGTGTTCAGGCAGATTAAAGGTTCGTATTCGGTCTGCATTCTCACAGACGACAAACTTATTGCCGCTCGCGACCCGCTCGGTATAAGGCCGTTCGTGATGGGGAAACTCGACGACAGCATAATATTCGCTTCCGAAACGACTTCGCTCGATATACTCAACGCCGAATACGTGAGGGAAGTTGAACCGGGAGAGGTGATAGTCATCGATAAGGAAGTAATCGAAACAGGCAAAGTAAAATCTTATATTATAGAAGAAGCGCCGAAATACAAGCACTGCATATTTGAATATATATATTTCAGCAGGCCTGACAGCCAGATTTTCAAGGAAAAGGTGGACAAAGTAAGAAGAAGAATTGGCGCTAACCTTGCAATCGAAAAACCACCGCCGGATAAAGATAATCCCAACGACGAAAACGAAAAGAAAGTAATAATCATAAACGTTCCCGACTCTTCAAACACCGCCACGCTCGGTTATTTCAACGAGATGGTGAAGAGGACGAAGAATCTGAAGCACGAGTACGGACTTATAAGAAGCCACTATGTGGGCAGGACGTTCATCGAGCCGGGGCAGGACCACAGGCAGATGAAGGTAAAGACAAAATTCAATGTCGTGAAAGGCGTTCTTGAGAACAGGAAAGTCGTTATAGTCGACGACTCCATCGTCCGCGGCACGACGCTGAAACTTCTTGTCGACCTTATAAAGAAAGCCAATCCAAAAGAGATACACCTGCGCATAACGTCGCCTCCCATAGTATCGCCGTGTTATTACGGAATGGATTTTCCGTCTAAAGACGAACTTATTGCGAACCAGTACAACGGAAACGTTGAAGAAATCAGAAAGATGCTCGGCGTAGAGTCGCTTGAATATCTTTCTGTCGAGCAGCTGCTTGCATCGGTTCCGAGAACGACGGAGAAGACCGATTACTGCACCGCCTGTTTCACGCGCGACTATCCTCTGCCGATAGAAAAGGACGAAGAGGAAAAAGCGAAATTTGACGAAGAATAAACTAATCACAATATGGAAAACGCACAAAAACAGTTTCATTTCTCGAGACGTTCCAAATTACTCAACATACTCGATGAAAATTCGCTTGTAATCGTACTGGGTTCGACTAACGTTCCGCGCTCATACGACGATATTCACAGGTTCAAGCAGAACAAGAACTTCTATTATTTCACCGGCTTCAATCAGCCGAACGC
>CAIKZJ010000082.1 GCA_903831845.1 uncultured Ignavibacteriota bacterium | reverse complement strand
GTTGATGATTGAATTCCAGAATAACTTAAGCTTCCAGAAATTACATCTACTGTTCCGACTTTAGTATTACTATGCGTATACCAATTATTAACTGGACCACCTGTTGAGCTTGTATTTCCTCCAATATTCTGTCCTGCAGTGTAATTGAAATCTTCATATAATAACTGCGCTAACCCCAAATTAGAAAATACCATCAGCAGAAATGCCGATACGATAGATGTGCGAATAAAATGTTTCATGCCCCTTTTATTTAATTTTTTACGATAAAATACCCGATAAAATTATTCTCCCTGAATAATCTTTCGATTACTGAATAATATTTATCTTAAATAATTGAGGGAATTATTCTTTCTCTTGCTGAGGGAAATGTTGATTTTGTCCGGTGCGTTTGCGGATGATGAATGAGACGAAATACACGGACGTTGCCGATATTACCCAACTCCCCGTAGGGATTACCCTTTTTAAATGAGATGTACAATAATTACCCTTGTTAAATACTTAATTTGTATTTGTATCTTGCCCTTTGTACCTTAAAAATATGAAAAATACTATTATTTTACTACTCATTTTTTTTAATTTTACGATTTCTTTACATCAAAAAAAACAATCTACGGTCCCTTATTCTGCAGATATTTTAACCGATACCCAGTTTCAAAACCGGATTCCGGTACCCCCCGCTCTACTTGCTTCATGCTAATTGGTTCTGATTCCTCCTCCATTATATCTTTTTCTTCTAACTACCAACTACTAACTTCTTCGTTATTGACCAGCCATTTCTTTCTGTTTTATCATTATTTTTATCCATATTTTTACAAATAACAAAACAAAAAGAATATGAAGACGAAAATCTTTCTGTCACTTGCAGTCTTTTTTATCGGCGCTCTTAATCTGTTTTCACAGACGAAATTCGACGACGCCGTCGCTCTGAATTTCAAGAATACTACACTGGCCGTCGCGGGCTACTTCGACGAAGGTAATAACCTCGTGATAGCAAGACAAATCGCAAAAGAAGGCTCGTACTTCCTTGAAATCGGCAGGTACGACGATAACGGACAATATACTGTTAAGAAAATTATCGAACTTAATAATGACCCCCAGGAGGTTAAGGTCCGGTTTAATAATGACGGCAGCAAAGCCGGTATACTCGAAATTTCTCCCGACAAAACGGCACTCTCCTATGTCGACCTGTCAAGCGGGGAAACACTTCAGGATTTCAAGCTCGAAAGCGTGAATAATTTCTACCTGACTCCCGACGGCAGATCTATTGTCGTTACCGCGGGTTCAGGCTCTATGCTCTTCGATATAGCAGAAGGCGACCCGCTCCTTAACTACTCGGGCGAAATTGTATACGGAATGAGTTCCGACGGAAATACCCTTTTCTGCAGGAACGGAAATAACATCGATTACCTTGATACAAAAACGGGTAAGAAGATACGCTCTTTCCCTATGAACGACCTGAAATCCGTAGAGTTCGACAGCAGGGGAGAAATAATGTTATGCCTGACTTCGCAGGGCGTCAGACTTTATAAACTTACACAGGAAAGCATTGTAAGCCTCAAGGAAATAGATATGATATCCGTAATGCCCGTTCCGAGCGCGACTTTTGACTACTTCCTTATAGATAACGGCGCGGTGCGCGGTGTCTATAACCTCGGAGGAGTGCAGATTTATAAATCCAGAATCGACGCTTATAATCCCGTAAAAAGCAGCTTCGTTTTCAGCAGGGAAGATAAAAGAATGGCCCTGCTCTCCGATAAAGGCGTTCTTGTTTATGACTTCGATATGATTAAGTATTACAACAAGATCGCGCAGAAATATCCCGACCTGTTTATTACTAAAACACAGTTTGAAAATGACCAGGACCAGGAAAACCGCGCAAGCAGGGTGAAGTTCCAGAAGCAAATGATGGTTTCGAATGTGGCCGATGAAATGAAAGTATCCGAAGGGCTTATTAAACAGGTTCAGAAGAACAGCCTCGGACTTGTTGATGTCAAGATAACCGGACTGGGTTATTACAACCCAAATACGGAAATGTATGATGTCACAATCAGCATACCGGTAGATTACCTCAACACAGTAAGCACTACGGCGAAAGTGAAAGTGCCGAAGTTCCAGGCCGAAATTTTCTCGAGAAACTACCAGAATTTCAGGACATTCGCGCTTCGCCAGCTTAACAGGGACCAGTCAGGGGTCGATGTTTTCGGGATTACTATAGTCAATGACCTGAACTCGACAAATTACAGATGCATTCAGCACAGGACTCTTCCTCCGGTGAAACTTAACTACGATGAGGAATTCGCAAACGGCCAGAAATTCTTCGAAATGAGAAACTGGTACGACGCTCTTCTGAACATTTCGGATTTCCCGGAAGACTTCAAGAAAAATTCGGTTATCGATTATATGTTCACGCAGGCTATCACTAATTTCTTCGACGAGAAGTGGACTTATGTCCAGACATTGAATCCCGTCAAGGATTCCACCGCTCTGCTGATATATCTTTCGGACTTTCCGAAAAATTTCAGGCTCGCGGATGAAGTCAACAGATTAAGACAGACTGTCGTTAACAATATAATGGAAACAAGGCTTGACAGACTCAATCAGTACATAAGCGATAAGGAGTATCTTGACGGCGTTGAATACGCTAAGATTATTACCCCGCAGTATTTCGACCCGTATTCCGGTAAGAATATCGATTATGAATATTATAACACCCGTTTCATTCCCGCATTCAATAATATACTTTTTGCGGCCGGCAAACGCGCGTACGACGGAACGAACTGGAAACTCGCCCTCGATATGCTCGGCCAGATTACTTCATCATATCCGGAATACAGCGAGGTGGAAAAAATGATATCCGACGCGAAATACCAGCTCCAGAAATAATTTGTAATTAGTAATTAATAATTAATAATTGAAAAACGGTCAGGAGATGATTCCTGACCGTTTTTATTATTACTTAATAATTTAACAACTACTAACTTCCCGCTCTTAATAACTAATTATTAATCATTAATTACTAATTACTCTCAAAACTCGTACTTCACGCTCACCATGGGAATAAGCCCGAGTTCCTTCTGTTCGCTTATACCTTTCGTGAAATTGTCGTACGAATATCCGAGAACGACTTTTTTGTCGAGTATGTTCTTCGCCTGTGCTGTGAGAACGAGCGAAGTCCTCGTGTAGTTTATCCTGTACGATACCGTGAAGTCTAGATACAGGAACGGCTCAAGCCTGTCAGTGTATATTCTCGAGTAATCAAGCACCTCGCGGCTTTCATTTACTGAACTCTGAAGGTTGACAGGAATATAGTATTCGCCTCCCGTGTATGAAACCTTGAGGTTCAGACTCCAGACATTGCCGGAACGCGTCATGAATTCTTTCCCGCCGAGAAGATTGAAAGCGAAGTTCGTGTTGTAACGGCTGTTCCTCTCTGTCCCGTCACCGCCTTTATACTTTGACTCGAACAAAGAAGCCGTGGTTATGAAATAATAATTATTGCCGAAAAATTTCTCCAGTGTTATGTCAATGCCCGCGTTTCTTCCTGTGCCTTCGTTTATCAGAGAGTCGTTGAAATATCCTCCGGGATTGTTCAGCATCGAATAGTATGAGTTTCTCATTACGGGAACGCCGTAAAGATACTGGTAATATCCTTCGGTTTTGAAGTGCAGATCTTTGGAAAATAAAACGTCGTATCCGAGTACGAAATGCGATGCTCTCGACGGTTTCAGGTTTATGTTCGGGTTTGATATTATTCCGGCGTTGTCTTTTCTTCCCGACATGTAAACGCAGATGTCCTCGTACTGACTGTGATTTCCGTATCCGGCGCTTAACGAACTTGTGCCGCCAAGAGGGAATCTGATTGAGATTCTCGGCTCAAGAGTCGCTGTTTCATTCAGTTCAAAGTAACTCGCGCTTAAGCCGCCTGTCAGCGTCAGCCCGCTGCCAATGCTGATTGCCGACTGTGTATAGGCCTGCAAAAGCCCGGTGTTGCCCTTGTCGTCGGCAATCTGCTCGTACAGTCCCGTGAACTGATTTTGTGAACGGATGTCGGCGTTATAATACAGCCTCGTGTAACGTATTCCTGTCTTGTTTATGTGCGACTGACCGAACTTGTGATGAATGTAGGTATATAGTCCGAAAGATGAGTTTTTATAATTGACTTTATCGGTCATTGTCACGGATCCGTTCGGATTCACGAATCCCTTGTCATAATCTGTCTGCTCGGTCCTGGCCGACAGCGTTGTCTTTAGCATCGTGTTTCTTCCGAGCGGGAGGGCGTGCGATAATCCGGCGGTTCCCATCGCGTTGTTAAGCGTGCTCTTCGTCCTGTCGTCGAGGTCTTTCCATTTCGAGCTGTCCGTTTCGGGGTCGAATTTCGACTTGTCTGTACCGCCTATGCCGAACAAAGTGAAAGTGCCGGATTTTTCAGTCGGAATGTTTATTTTAAATGACAGGTCCTGATAAGAAGGGACCTTGTTCTTCATTTCTTCGTCGAACAATTGCAGGAATCCGAATACCGAGTACCTGTAATTGAACAGGAACGAGGCTTTGCTGTCTGCGGAAAACGGTCCTTCCGCGGCGAATTCAATTCCCTGAATGCCGAGTTGAAATGTGTACTCCCTCCTGAAACAGTTTCCGTTCCTGAATTTCATGTCGAACGCGCCCGATAACGCGTTCCCGTACTCCGGCGGAAATGCCGATGTGTAAAAATCAGAATTGGTCAGAAGCTGGCTGCTGAAAACCGTCAGCCCCCCGCTTTTCTGCCCGGCATAACTGAAATGGTTCGGGTTGGGAATGTCGACGTCTTCAAGCCTCCACAGCAGCCCCTTGGGCGAGTTGCCGCGGATTATTATACCGTTTGTGTTTACGTTAGGCGAACTTACAACCCCTGCGAAATTCTGAACCGCTCTCATAGGGTCGTCGAATGTTCCCGCGAATCTCTTTGTCTCGTCTATGCTGAACGAGCGGCCGCTGATCACTGAAAAAGGATTTGAAGACTTGTCCTTTTCGGTTTCGTCCGTAACGATGATTTCTTCGGTTTTAATATCCGAAGTCTTCAGTTCTATGTTCACGAAAGCTTCTTTGCCAGTCGTGACAATTATGTTCTGCGCTGTAAATGGAAAATACCCGATCATTTCCGCTATTATTGAGTACCTTCCGGGCGGTATCCGTTCAATGCTGAAATAACCGTCAGGCGCTGTTTCAGCCCCGGATGTGAAATTGCCGGAAATAATTTTTATTGATGCCCCCTGAACCGGGAGCTTTGTTATTTCTTCGCTTACTCTGCCTCTCACGGTCTGGTAAAGTTCCTGTGAAAATGCCCGTGTCGAGATCATTAACATGATTGTCAGTAGAACGATATTTTTGTATGACATCGCTTTATGATTATTATGAATTATCTAAAAAAGAATAAAGTGTATGTACAAAAATACCCGTGGCAGGTTTACTCTCATTGTAAAAAACGGACAAATCGTCAAACGTATAAGTCTATCTTTGAGAGGAATTCGGCAGGCGTAGCTCCTGTGAAGAATTTGAATTCTTTTACGAGGTGCGACTGGTCATGAAAATCGTACTTTGCAACGATATCCATCCAGTCGACGTTTGATAGTTTCCGGAGTTCGTTGTGAATGCTGTCGAATCTGAGCATTCTTGAATACAGTTTCGGTGAGATGCCTATGTACTCGCTGAAAGTTCTCTGGATTCTCTTGTAGCCGGCTTCGCCGTCCGCAATATCTTTTATCTTCAGAAGGCCCTTCGATGAATTGAGCTCGTCGAGCGCGTCAGAAACCTTCAAATTAGTCTTGTCTCTTTTTATAAAAAAATCATACAGCCATTTCACCACTATAGCAAGTTTCCTGCTCACTACCGGTTCTCCGGCGATCTTTTCTTCGATTTCCTTAATTGTGTTTCCGGCTATGAGCTCGGCGTTTACCGGATTTTCAGTAATTTCCTTTTCCCTGAACCTGAACAGAGATGAGAATCCGAGCGGATGAAAACGGATGCCTATTATGTTTAACTGCTTTCCGAATTCAAAAGTGTAGGGGCGTTTTCTTATACCCTGAAAAATGCTTTCGGTGATAACGCGCTTTGATTTGTCGTCGTCAAGTATGTATATGGCCGTTCCGAAATTCAGCAGCAGGTCCGTCTTCCCGTCCGGTATAATCTGCTGTCTCATTCCGGATGCCTCTCCGGTGTAACAGTAAATTGATTCGACAAACTTTGAAAGGGGATAATCCGGCTTTATTATCTTTGCAATCATTTGTTAATTTGCATTTGTCAATATACATACGGATGACAGAAGAATAAATTCAAATACAAATTGAAAATGTCCGCTTTTTATTACTAATTGCTTATTAGAAATGCTGCTCTAATTGTTAACTGCTAAATGTTAATTGCTAATTGACGGACGGATCCTCCGGAAACGTTGATATCAGCGAATACTCGCCGCCCATTCGTTTCAGAATATCATGCCAGAGGTGTTCAGGTGAATGTTTAAATATGTCATCGGCCAGTGGAGTCGTGACAAACCAGGCGTTGTTTATTATCTCACTGTTAAGCTGGTCCGGACTCCAGCCCGCATAACCCAGAAAGAAAAGGAAATCGTCGGGGTCGGCTTTGCCTGTTCTGATAAGTTCTTTAAGACTTTCGAAATTACCTCCCCAGTAAATTCCATCGGCTATGTGGTAAGTGTCCTCGATTATATCGCCCGCCTTGTGTATGAAGTTTACAAGGTCCGTCTGAACGGGACCTCCTATCAGTGTCCGTGCGCCGAATTCGGGAAATCCTTCGATTATTTCATCAGCTTTGAATTTCAACGGTCTGTTGAGAACAAATCCGACAGTTCCGTTTTCATTGTGTTCTACAAGGAAAATTACGCTCCGTTTGAAAAAATCCTTCAAATGCGGCGCCGAAATAAGCATGTTTCCCTGCTCTATTTTTATTTCCTTATTTGCCATTAATAAAATATATGCAAAATTTTTAAAAAATGAAAAATGTTTTTCTTTACTCGTCACTAACCGAAAATCGCTCTTGCTTTTAAAACATATTCCGGATTCTTTTTTATACTCTTCTTGATTCCGCGTTCTGTGCGTCCCGGCTTGTCGGGATTGATTCCTGCTTCTTGATTCTGATGAATGACTCTATATTCTTAATTCCATTTTAAATGTGAAAAAAAATCGGTAAAATTCACATAATTCTGATGCAATTAACCTTTTTTGTTCATTATTTCACGATATATTTGCTGAGCAAAAACAACATACAAAAAAAACTTAAGGAAATTAAATTAATTGTCTCCGATGTCGACGGAACTTTGACGAATCATAACAATGAAATCGGTTCTGAGACAGTCGAACTTGTCGGAAAACTCAGAGAAAAAGGGGTTCGGTTCACTTTTGCGACGCAGAGAATCCATTCATCTATTGTTCCTTATGCAGAACAGCTCGGCGTTGACATTCCTATCGTGACAGTTAACGGGGCGCTTGTAAAAAGCCTCGGCAATAACATTATTAGCAGCTCAATCATTAACTCCAAATACGTCGACAGGGCCTTGTCTCTCGCCGAAAAATATTTTGTAAGGATAGCTTTCTGTTACGGCGACGAAATCGTTTTCACCGAAGACAATTCGGTGCTCCGGGATTTCATGTACCGCCTCGGAACGGAATACCGCCTTGTCGAATCCTATAAGGATTACAGGGACAACGTTCTTGAAATAATAATGCTTGGCAATGAAAAGAAGGTAATGAAGTATATTCAGAACAAAATGAATTTCCCGGGAAAGTTTTTCCTCACAGCGAAATATTTCCGCTCAAGCTCAAAGCTCGGTGTTTACCATCTCGAGGTAAGGAAGTCGAGGACGAACAAAAAAACCGGTATGGTGAAACTCGCAAATCACCTGAACGTAAAGAAACACGAAGTTGCTGTTCTCGGGGACTGGTTCAACGACAGGGACCTCTTCGAATTCGGCGGCTTCAATGTTGCGCTACAGAATGCAGTTGCCGAACTGAAACACCAGGCAGACTACGTTACCGAAAGGACGAACGACGAGGACGGCGTAGCCGAGTTCCTTAAACTTGTGTACGATTCCAAATAGTTTTTATATTATATAATTCCAATTAATTTTATCTGTATGAGAAGAATAGTAGAATGTGTCCCCAACATTTCTGAAGGAAGAAATCAAAGTATAATTGACGCATGCGCCGATGCAGTCAGAAAAGTTAAAGGCGTGAAACTCCTCGACGTCGATCCCGGCAAATCCACTAACAGAACGGTTTTCACGTTCGTAGGCGACCCGGAATCAGTCGTTGAAGCGGCTTTTCAGTTCTCGAAGACAGCGTATGAACTAATTGACATGACTCAGCACAAAGGCGAACATCCCAGAATGGGCGCGGTCGACGTCGTGCCTTTCGTTCCCGTAGCGGGAGTAACCGTTGAAGACTGCGTCGAATGCGCGAAGAAATTCGGCGAAAGAGTCGGCAAGGAGCTCGGTGTTCCTATTTACCTTTATGAAGAAGCTTCGACAAACCCTGCCAGGAAAATGCTCAAGCAGATAAGGTCCGGCGAATATGAAGGCATTAAGGATAAAATTTACAAGCCCGAATGGAAACCCGATTTCGGCCCTCAGGAATTCGTGCCGAAATCCGGCGCTACAGTAACAGGCGTCAGGTTTTTCCTTATCGCATATAACGTTAATATACTCGGAACACGGGAGCAGGCCCACAGAATCGCGCTTAACATCAGAGAACAGGGTAGAAGCGATAACGAGCCGGGACGGCTGAAAGCTGTAAAAGCAATCGGCTGGTTCGTCGAGGAATATGATATGGCTCAGGTATCCATAAATCTGGATAACTATAAAATCACTCCGCCCCACGTAGCTTTCGAAGAATGCGTAAAGGACGCAAAAGAGCTTAACCTCGCTGCATGCGGCAGCGAACTGGTAGGACTTATTCCGCTCGAGGCGATGCTCATGGCCGCGGATTACTACATGAAAAAAGAAAACCTGTTCATTCTCGACGAGAAACAAAAAATAAGGCTTGTCATAGAAAGAATGGGACTTTCGTCAATATCGAAGTTCATTCCCGAGAAGAGAATAATCGAATATATGCTCGACGCTGATAATAATGAGTCCCTCGCTTCCATGACCGTCAGGGATTTCGTCGAACTCGTAGGTGCAAGAACTTCGGCTCCCGGCGGCGGCAGCGTTTCTGCGCTCGCGGCATCGCTCGGTGCGGGACTCGGCGCCATGATGGGCTGGATGAGCTACGGAAGCAAAAAATTCGAACACCTCGACTCTAAAATGAGAAAATTTATTCCTCCGCTTCATTACGCCATGAAAGAGCTGATCTCGATGATAGACGCGGATACCAACGCTTTCAACGATTATATGCTTGCGATGAGAATGCCGAAGAATACGGATGCTGAAAAGAAGGCAAGACACGATAAGATGCAGGAAGGCCTTAAAAAAGCCGTAGAAGTGCCGCTGAAGGTCATGAGAACAGCTGATTCATGCTGGGATATGATGAACGAAATGTCGAAATACGGCAACCTTTCATCGGCAAGTGACCTCGAAGTCGGCGCAAAATGCCTTGAAACAGGAATATGGGGCGCGTTCAAGAATGTAAAAATCAACTTGCCGCAGATTGAAGACGAGAATTATAAAGCTGAAGTATTAAAGGAAGGCGCTGAAATCCTCGACAGGGCGGAAAAAAATCTTAAGAAAATTTCGAAGACAATAGAGAAAAGATAATTAATAATTAGTAATGAATAATTATTAATTGAATAATAATTAACTCTAAAAGTAGATTTATTTGTAGCCCACGGCTTCAGCCGTGGGTTTTTTATTTGAATGAATTAAAAACCGTTTCAAGGTTTCGGTTGACCATCAAAACTTCTAACTACTCACTTCTAACTACTAACTACTCGCTCTTAATTACTGATTGT
>CAIKZJ010000081.1 GCA_903831845.1 uncultured Ignavibacteriota bacterium | reverse complement strand
GTTATCAATTTTTGATAAAAAAGAATCAAGAAGCAATCCCGACAAGTCGGGACGCAAAGAACGCGGAATCAAGAATCAAGAAGAGCAAGAGAATTTTACCGCAAAGACGCAAAGGACGCAAAGAAATAAAAACGGCACACAGAAAGAGCAGATGAAACAGATTATCACAGATCTTTTTTCCATAGCCCGCGGGATTAAACGGAAAGAAAAGATGATGCGAGATTGGAAGAGCAGAATCAAGAAGCAAGAATCAAGAATCAAGAAGAGCAAGAGAATCTAGAATTTATCCCGACAGGTCGGGACGCCCCGAGTAACTCGGGGTAGACGCCGAAAGCGGAATCAAGAATCAAGTTAAGAGCGATTTTAAGTGAAGAATCAATTCCGACAAGCCGGAATATCTTCTGACTTCTTAAGTTTTTTGGCAGTTCACATATCGCGGGAATTTCATATTTTGGACTGTAATGCTGTTTTATTTGTAGCCGATAAAGAGTCGGAGCGGTTATGGATTCCGGGTCAAGCCCGGAATGACAAAATTGGAAATTATCACTTTTTCACGCAATTAAAATGTAGTTTTTGGCATTAAAAATATATAACTTATTAGATGTTTATCACTTTTGAAGGAATTGACCTCAGCGGCAAATCGACGCAGGCAAAAATGCTCTACAAACATCTCCGCAGTACCGGGAAAAAAGTCATTCTGGTTCGCGAACCGGGAGGCACGGTTATCTCCGAAAAAATCAGGGATATACTTCTCGACAAGTCGCATTCGAAAATGTTCTCGCTCACGGAATTCCTGCTTTTCTCGGCATCCCGGCAGCAGCTGACAGAAGAGGTTATAAAACCGCATCTCAAAAAAGGTTATTTTGTCATATGCGACAGGTATTACGATTCTTCCACGGCGTATCAGGGCTACGGCGGAAAGGTGCCGATGGACACGATTTTGCGCGGCAACAAAATCGCCACGAACGGACTGAACCCCGACGTTACATTCTTCATCGACATCGACATGAAGGAATCGGCGGCGCGAAGGAAGAAAGCCGGCAAGACGAAAGACAGAATGGAACAGAAGAAGATTCATTACTTCAACAAAGTGATACGCGGATACAGGGACCTTGCCGTTAAGGAGAAAAAAAGATTCAGAAGAATCGACGGCAGAAAACCCATAGACGAAATACAGAACGAAATTTTAAACATATTAAGGAAGAGAAACAAAAATGTTTAGGGTACACAACGGCAAATCGGTGTTAAGGAGAATATACTGCGCTTTACTTATTTTGCTCGCGTTTTCCGTTACAGCGGGCGCGCAGGTGAAGGAAGATGTTTACGACCGTATCAACAGGAACATGGAGATATTCGGCGACGTTTACAAGGAGATTCTCTTAAACTACGTCGACAAAATAAATTCTGACAAATTCTTCGAAGCGGGCATAAACGGCATGCTCGGCTCGCTCGACCCGTACACAGTCTACTACGGCGAGAACGACCGTGAATCCCTCGACCTCATAACGTCCGGCAAGTACGGCGGAATAGGCATCACGACGGCGTTCCGCGATTCTATGGCAGTGATAACAGACGTAATGAACGGATACGAAGCGATGCGAAAAGGACTGCGCATTGGCGATATTATCAGAAAAATTGACGGAACAGATATTTCGGGACTGCCGCAGGAAACCATAAGAAAGAAAGTGCGCGGCGATGTCGGCTCGAAACTCCTGATGACAGTCGAGCGCGACGGAGAGATGATAGATTTCGACCTCACCAGACAGGAAATCATCGTGAAGGACATTTCGTATTTCGGTTTCCTGAAAAACACTGAAAAGAACATCGCTTACATAAAGCTCGACAGGTTCGGAACGAATTCCGACAGGGAATTTGAGAACTGCATCCGCACGCTAAAATCCGAGAAGGAAATCAACGGACTTATAATCGACCTTCGCAACAACGGAGGCGGTTATCTTAACGCTTCCGTAGGAATACTCAACAAGATAATCGAAAAGAACAACCTTCTTCTCACAACGAAGAGTTACAAGAAAGATTCCGAAACAAAATATTTCTCTCGCGAAGAGCCGCTTATCGGGAAGAACATTCCCGTCGCCGTGCTGATTAATCAGGGCACGGCTTCAGCTTCCGAAATTCTTGCCGGAGCGGTGCAGGACCTCGACAGGGGCGTGATTGTCGGCGTAAAATCATTCGGGAAAGGGCTTGTTCAGAACATAAAGGATCTCGACTTCAACTCGAAACTGAAAATTACAATCGCCAGATACTTCACTCCTTCGGGAAGATGGATACAGAGCAAGGATTATTTCCTGGAAAACAAATTCGGGGTATTCCTGAACACTGAATCGTTCAGGCAGAAAGAATTTAAAACGCTGAACGGCAGGACTGTTACAGCCAACGGCGGAATCACTCCCGATATCG
>CAIKZJ010000080.1 GCA_903831845.1 uncultured Ignavibacteriota bacterium | reverse complement strand
TAATTAAAGAGGTATGTTGCCGTGTTTCCTTCTGGGGTTGAAGTCAACCTTGTTCTCGATAACTTCGAAGTAAGTAATTAACTTCTTGCGCGTGTCTTTCGGTTCGATGATATCGTCTATGAATCCCCTCTCCGCCGCGATGTAAGGATTGAGGAACTTGCTGTTGAACTCGTTAATCTTTTCATCCAGTATTTTCTGCTTGTCTTCGGCAGCGTCCAGCTGTTTCTTGAAAATGATTTCAGCCGCGCCCTTCGCACCCATGACGGCAATTTCAGCCGACGGCCACGCAAGGTTTACGTCGCCCCTGATGTGCTTTGAGTTCATAACGTCGTACGCGCCGCCGTATGCTTTCCTGACGATAACAGTTATTCTCGGTACTGTGGCTTCGCAGAACGCATACAGGAGTTTCGCGCCGTGGCGTATTACACCGCGCCATTCCTGATCCGTGCCCGGAAGGAATCCCGGAACGTCTTCAAATACGAGAAGCGGAACGTTGAACGCGTCGCAGAATCTTACGAACCTCGCGCCTTTAATCGACGAATTCAGGCAGAGAACGCCTGCGAGCACCAGCGGCTGATTCGCGACTATTCCGACAGTTCTTCCTTTAAGTTTTCCGAATCCGCAGATAATGTTTTCGGCATAATCTTTATGAACCTCGAAGAAAGAATCCTTATCGATAACTTTCGCGATGAGTTCTTTCATATCATAAGGCTTGTTCGGATTGTCCGGGACAAAGTCATTAAGTTCTTCGAGATCTTTTTCTTCCTCTTCGTAAGTTTCCTCGGGAGGAAGCTCCATGTTATTTGAAGGAAGGTACGAGACGAGCTGTCTGATTTTCTGGAAGCAGTCAATCTCATTCTCGCAGGTGAAATGGCTGACGCCGCTCTTGATTCCGTGAGTGTTGGCGCCGCCGAGTTCATCGAAAGTAACGTCTTCGTTGGTAACTGCTTTGATAACGTTCGGGCCTGTTATGAACATGTGCGATATTTTATCGACCATGAAAATGAAATCGGTAATCGCCGGAGAATAAACCGCGCCGCCCGCGCAGGGACCGACAATAGCGGAAATCTGCGGGACAACGCCGCTTGCGAGCGTGTTGCGGAGAAAAATATCCGCGTAACCCGCGAGTGAAAGCACGCCTTCCTGAATACGCGCGCCGCCGCTGTCATTAATACCTATGACGGGCATTCCAACCCTCATCGCCAGGTCCATAATTTTTACGATCTTCTTGGCGTAAAATTCCGCAAGCGAGCCGCCGAGTATTGTGAAATCCTGAGAAAATACCGCAACGTTCCTGCCGTTGATCTTTCCTACGCCTGTAATGACGCCGTCTGTATAAAACCTTGTGTTCTCGACGCCGAAATCACGGCACTGGTGCCTTACAAAGATATCCATTTCCTCGAATG
Organism: uncultured Ignavibacteriota bacterium; assembly: GCA_903831845.1. Classification (GTDB taxonomy): domain Bacteria; phylum Bacteroidota; class Ignavibacteria; order Tepidaquicellales; family Tepidaquicellaceae; genus CAIKZJ01. The sequence goes on along the minus strand of CAIKZJ010000080.1, from coordinate 7,423 downwards.
TGCCTTTATCGAGAAGAAGGTCGATTCTTTCGCGGGCGGTGAATTTGCCGCGTTTATGCTGAGCATCGATGCTTTTCTGTCCGCCGCCAAGCATTGCTTCGCCGCGTTTTTTACGGAGTTCTTCGATTTTCTCTTTGTTCGTCATTTGGAATATTGATTAAGGTTGGTTTATACTCTGTAAATATCCGCTCCTAAGCCTTTGAGCTTTTCATCAATATTTTCATAACCGCGGTCTATATAATTAATACCGTTCACAATCGTTTCGCCGTTTGCTATGAGCCCCGCTATAAGGTACGACATGCCCGCGCGCAGATCCGGTACAATGATCTCTTCTCCGCGCAGAGGCGTAGGCCCCTTCACGACGGCGCTGTGGTAATATTCTTTATTGGCAAAACGACAATCAAGTCCACCCAGACATGTGTTGAAAAGTTCTATCTCCGCGCCCATCTTTGTCAGTTCCGAGACGTATCCGAATCTTTTCTCATAGACAGTCTCATGTATTATCGAAACTCCTTCTGCCTGTGTGAGCATAACGACCAATGGCTGCTGCCAGTCAGTCATGAATCCGGGATGAACGTTCGTTTCAAGAGCTATAGGTTTGAACTTTCCGCCATAGAAAAATCTTATTCCGTCGTTTTCCACCTCGAATTTGCCGCCAACTCTTCTTACCGTATTCAGGAAAGTGATAAGGTCGTCCTGATCAGCCCCTTCGACGAAAACATCGCCTTTAGACGCCAGCCCGGCGGCGGCGAAAGAAACCGCCTGGTTTCTGTCGGAGATTATAGTATGCGAAGCGCCTTCGAGCTTATCAACGCCTTCGATAGTTATTCTTCTGTCTGTGCTTATTTCGATAATTGCGCCCATCTTCTGGAGAAATTTAACCAGGTCAAGAATTTCAGGTTCGATGGCCGCATTAAAAATCATTGTTCTGCCCTTAGCAAGAGTGCTTGCGATGATAATATTCTCTGTAGCGCCGACGCTCGGATAGTCAAGCTGAATGTTATTACCAACAAGCCTGTCGCAGCGGAGGTGATAAAAATCGTCCTTTACTTCAACCGAACAGCCGAGTTTTTTAAGCCCTTCGATATGAAAATTGACCGGGCGGGAGCCAATCTTGCATCCTCCCGGAATCGGGATAACCGCTTCGCCGCATCTGTTGAGAAGCGGGCCGGCAAAAAGGATTGAAATACGGTTAACGTTCCCGTATTCAAAAGGAATTTTAGTCGTTTTGATGTCTTTTGTACGGATTACAAAATTATCATCTTTGATGTGCGTATCGCTTCCGAGAAGCCTGCATAGAGATGAAGTAACTTCCATCTCACTGAGCTTATTCGGCGAATTGGAGAACCTGCATTCATCCGAAGTAAGGAGAGAAGCTACAATTAATTTGGTCGCGGAATTCTTCGCGCCCGAGATTTTAACCCTGCCCGAAAGAGGATGTCCGCCTTTTATTATAAATTTTGTAAACTCTTTTTTTACTGCCATTTTATTCTTTCCAGAATCCCATTTTTTCGAACTTCTTCATTCTGTGCTCGAGAAGTTTGTCTTTTTTAATCTTTGATACCGTATCGAGTTCTTCGATAAGCGCCGCTTTAAGTATAGCAGCAGCTTCCTGATGGTTACGATGCGCGCCGCCCGACGGTTCGTCTATTATCCTGTCGATGATTCCGAGTTTAAGAAGGTCGGGAGCTGTAAGTTTAAGAGCTTCCGCAGCCTGTTCCTTGAAGTCCCAGCTTCTCCAGAGAATTGACGAGCAGGATTCGGGGGATATAACGGAGTACCAGCAGTATTTAAGCATAAGAATCCTGTCGCCGATGCCTATTCCGAGCGCGCCGCCCGATGCGCCTTCGCCGATAACAACGACAATAATCGGGACTTTAAGCGCTGACATTTCGAGAAGGTTTCTTGCGATAGCTTCAGCCTGTCCTCTTTCTTCGGCTTCGATTCCGGGATATGCGCCGGGAGTATCGAGAAGAGTAATTACGGGCTTGTCGAATTTTTCGGCAAGTTTCATCAGTCTTGCGGCTTTTCTGTATCCGTCGGGATTCATCATGCCGAAATTCCTGTAAAGGTTGGATTTCGTGTCTCTTCCCTTCTGCTGACCGATAATCATTACTGTCTGGTCGCCCAGAGTGGCGAAACCGCCGACAACCGCTTTATCGTCGCGGTAATTTCTGTCGCCGTGAAACTCGACGAAGTTTTCTGTCATTAAGTATATATAATCGAGCGTGTATGGTCTGTTTGGGTGGCGTGCAAGCTGTACTATCTGCCACGGCGTAAGGTTATCGAACACATTCTTCCTGAGTTCGTTCACCTTTTGCTCAAGTCTGTTTATTTCGTCCGATATGTCGAGACTGTCGGACATTTTCCTCATTTCATCTATCTTCTGCTCTAAGTCGAGTATCGGTTTTTCAAATTCGAGTGCCATTATATTATTTTTTATAGTTAAGAATTAATGATTTTAAAAGAATTTCAATATCGAAAAGCAAAGACTGATTCTTCGCATAATAAAGAATATACTTGCTTTCTTCCTCTCTTGTGAGCGTTCCGTCGCTGTGAAGCTGGAGAAGACCCGTCATACCCCTCTTTCCGAGGTATTCAGAATCATATTCCTCATACCATACAGGGACACCCACAAAACTGTATTTATTGATCCAGATATAAGGAAGCATGGAAACCTTCCTTACAAACCTGCTTTCGCCTTTTTTAAACAAAAATGAATACAACTTCACGACGGGATATACTGTCGGAAGAAGAACGGTCGCTAACAGAAAATCGAACAACCGCTTGGAAAATATATTCAATTTATTATTAATATTATATTCAATTTCAATAAGCGAAGGGTTCTCGACATCGCCCCTCAATTTCGACAAAATCAGCTCATTTCCCGAGGGAATTATCTTGAATTTCACGTTCCTTTCCCTGAAAGTCCACATAAGTTTCAGTATATCCCTGTTCGAGAAAACATCGCCCGAAAAGACGACCTCGTTGATGTTTTTTATGATAATCGTTTCCTTTAACTCCTCGAAACCGTAATCATTATTGCCGAAATATAGAATATTATACCTCGATACGAGTTTTTCCTCAAGGTCTTCGTTAAGTTTGCGCCCGCCGACGACGAGAAGGTTGATTTTCCTTAAAAGAATGTTCTTATCGATAAAGAACCTGTAAATATTGACTACCGAGCGCCATCCGGCGAGCAGTAAAATAGCCCATATCGTCGATGTTATAATCACTTCTCTCGAAAAAGCGTATTCTTTGAAAAAATACGTTATTGCGGAATTCACAAACAGGCCTATGAAAAGCGCGTTGAAGGATTTTATAACCGAGAATCTGTTTTTCCTTGTGTAGTTACCGTAAAGTATGAACACGGAGAGCCAGACAATGACATAAACAAGAATTATAAACCTGTAAGGTTTGTTCGGAAGAATCTGGAATCTCAGATAAACTGCAAGGAGAAACGACAGGAGAAGGAGCAGAATATCAATTACCGCAGGATAAATGACTTTAGCGGCCCTTTTTGTGTAAGAGAGTAAGGATCTGTAAAATATCCCTATCTGTAGTATTACAAGCAGTATTCTCGAAGCATGACTGAAATTCTTCCTGACGAAAATCCTCATTGCTCCGTAGAAATTATTCACGTACGAGAATCGTGTTTTTCTTGTGCTTTCTCCTTTAAGGTGTATAGTCGTAACCGACGGGAAATAGAAAATCCTGTATCCTTTTTCTTTAATCCTGTAGCAAAGGTCGAGGTCTTCTCCGTACATGAAATAGTCCTCGTCAAAATATCCCGTTTCATCTATAACGGCTTTAGGCATAAACATGAACGCTCCGCAGATAGCTTCGACTTCGGCGGTTTCGTTTTCGTCAAGGTAAGTGAGATTATATTTTCCGAATATCCTGCTTTTAGGAAAAAGTTTTGACAGACCGAGCATTCTCGGGAGAGCAACGGAAAGTTTAGGGAAACTTCTTTTGCACGCTTTATCAAGTTTGCCGTCCGCGAGAATAAGCTTGGAGGTGACGGCTCCCGTTTTTTCGTTTGACTCAACAAAACTGATAAGCTTGCTGAATGTGCCTTCCTCGAGCACGGTATCCGGGTTGAGAATAAGGACGTACTTACCTTTTGCCTGCCGCAGAGCGATGTTGTTGGCCTTGGAGAAACCGAGGTTCTTATTATTCCTTATAACTTTTACTTCGGGATAACTAAGTTCGATATGCCCTGCGCTTCCGTCGACTGAATTGTTGTCGACAAGAAAAATTTCCAATGAATGCGATGCATTGTTGGATTTATAGATTGAGGCAATGCAGTTATCGACAAGGTCTTTTACGTTATAGTTTACAATAATGACGGATACATCAATCATCTTATAATCAAAGTTTCCCGAATACGGATTTAAATTTCAGTTTCCAAACGACGAAAAACGCCTCATAAACGACTTTCCTTGACATCTTCGATCTTCCGGCCCTTCGGTCGATGAAAAGAATCGGTATCTCCGTTATTTTCAGCTTTCTTACGTAGTATTTGTATTTCATCTCTATCTGGAACGAATATCCGTTGGACCTTACGTTATCCAGGTTAATATTTTTCAGCACATGCACATCATAGCACATGAAACCCGCTGTTGTATCTTTAACTTTAAGTCCGGTGATTATACGCGTATATATATTCGCAAAATAGCTTAAGAACAGCCTGCTTATAGGCCAGTTCACAACGGATATGCCGTTAATATATCTCGAACCGACCACGAGGTCATAGCCTTCCTCCATTTTAGCAAGAAACTCGGGCAGGTATTTCGGGTCATGCGAGAAATCGGCGTCCATTTCGTAAACGTAGTCAAATCCTTTTTCTATCGCGAATTTAAAACCGACGATGTACGCGGTTCCGAGTCCGTTTTTCTTTTCTCTTTTAATAATATAAACATGCGGATTCCCGAGTCCCTCGACAAGCCCGGCAGTGCCGTCGGGCGAATTATCGTCCACCACAAGAACATTGAATTCGTATTCCGAGGTAGACTTCGCCAGCACTTCCGGAATTATCCTTGTTATATTTTCCGATTCGTTATACGTCGGTATTACTACGAGAACTCTTTTCATTCTATCCTTTAAGACTTGAGATTATTATGATTGTATTAAGAATAATTTTAAAATCCAGCATGAGGTTCATATTTTCAATATAGTAGAAATCATACTGAAGGACTTTTTTCGTGTCCATTTCCTCTCTGTAAAGTTTCCGTTTAATTTTCGCCCATCCTGTCACTCCGGGTTTTACGCGGAGCCTTCTGTTATAGTAAGGTATTTCCTTTATGAGGTTTTCCACGTTTTCCTTAGTTTCAGGTTCCGGTCCGACGATGCTCATGTCGTTCATAAGTATATTAACAGACTGCGGAAGTCCGTCAATCCAGAACTTTTTCATGAATCTGCCGAAAGCGTTATCAGGCGTATTGAACCTTATGTTCCTGAATACCTTTCCTCCGCGGCCTGCTTTTTCAGCCACGAGGAAAAGCTTTTTCCCGGAAGTAATCTTAAACAGCAGTCCGTATATGAGCGTGAACGGCGCGAAGACGATTATCAGGAACACCGACACAAGTATATCGAAAATTCTTTTTACAAGTTTCGACGTGAACGGAAGCAGTTCGGTTCTGACTTCCACGAGTGGTATACCGTGAACCTGTTCCGTCTTTACCATACCGCTCACTATCTCATAGACTTCGGGCACTATCTTAACGCTTACGTCAAGATCGGAGCAGAGGTTAAGCGTTTTAATAATAAGCTCCTGGTATCTTTCGTCTGTCGCGATAACCACGTCCTGTATATCCCCCTTTTTAATCAGCGCAGGCAGGTCGTTCAGCGAACCGAGGTCATCATCGGTTTTAATTTCATCTTCGATGCTTATAAATCCTGCAAACTTATAACCGAGTTTGGGAATAGCGAACATCATGTCCTTTACTTCTTTAGCCTTCGAGCCTGTTCCGACAATAGCGGTATTCCGGAGGCCGTATCCTTTCTTAAGCAGGCTCATCTGGAAGCCCCTGATAACTACCCTTCCGAGCGATACCCAGAAGACAGTCATCAGCCAGTAAATAAGAATCAGGAATCTCGAAACGACCCTCGCGTCCTTGTAATAATCGTCGAGGAAAATGGCGAAGAAGAGAATGAAGCATCCGAAACTCACCGACCTGAAAATAGTAACAAATTCCTCGAACCTTGAACGGACAAACCAGTGCTTATAAAGTCCGAAGAAATAGAACACCACAACCCAGTAGATAAAAATAATTACCATCGGCATGACGAAAGAAGGAGGATTGGTAAACTGTATCCATCCGCTTTCAACGCGGATAATGTAATACAGAGACCATGCCAGGTTGACAAAAATAATATCCGAAAGGACTAACAGGAATAATTCCTTCTTTGACGACAAAGCAAAATAATTATTTTATAAAATTTTATAACCCGCTGACGATGCATCGTTATAGAACATCCTGACCGTATCGAGCGAAAGCTCTTTCAGGTCCCTGCCTATCATGTTAAGCTTTTTAAGCAGATCATTCGTGACGGTAATAATTTCGCAGCCGCATTCTTCCGCCTGAATTATGTTCAGTACTTCTCTCGAGCTTGCCCACAGAAGCTGAAGCCGGGTTCCCCGGAGAAGTTCTTTTGATTTCTTCATATACGGCACCGGGTCTACGCCGGTATCTGCGATCCTTCCCGCAAAAACCGAGATTATAGAAGTATTTCCGGGAGGGAATATTTTTGACAATGTTTCAACCTGTTCAAGCGTAAGTATTGCCGTAACATTAAGTTTGATGCCTTCAGCAGCAAGGGATTCTATAAGTCCGGCGGATGATTCCCCTTTCGTGTTTGTTACCGGAATCTTGACGTAAACGTTATCGCCCCAGGAAGAAATTTTCATCGCTTCATTGCGCATACTGTCAAAATCGTCCGAGAAGACCTCGAAAGAAATCGGCAGACCTTTAACACGCGTGATGGCATCCTTCGCGAAAGCCTCGTAATCAGAGACTCCGCTTTTCCTCATAAGTGTCGGATTTGTGGTAAATCCTTTGATTATTCCCATGCCGGCCGCTTTCTCCATTTCAGAGACGTCCGCGCCGTCGGCAAATATTTTTATTTTAAGTTTGTCTATATTCATAGCCTTTTATTTACCTGTTGATTCCCACTTCATTTCATTTTCCTTCAGGTCCGGATGCGTCACGACCATGTGAAGCACGACGGACTGGAAGGATTCGGAGTGAGGAGTAATTGTACTTTCGTTAACGACGGGAATCACAACGCAGCTTGTTGCGTTCTTTGCTGTGTATCCTCCGTCCTTTCCCACGATACCGATAATTCTGGACTTCCTTTCTTTTGCCAGATCGATCGCCTTAATAAGATTAACACTGATATTTTTTTCGGCGTTTCCTCCGCC
>CAIKZJ010000079.1 GCA_903831845.1 uncultured Ignavibacteriota bacterium | reverse complement strand
CCGAACTTGATTCCCGCCGAATTCATTATCTTCGCGAATGATTTCGTCACGTTCCTGTATCTCTGGTCGAACGCGCCCGCGCATCCTACCCAGAACACGACGTCGACATTGTCCGCCGTGCCTTCATTCGAAAGTTTCTTAAGGTTTATGTCTTTTCCTTCTTTCGTCGCTTCATCTATAAACTCTTCAATCCATTCGTTTCTCTGCTCCGGTCCGAATGCCCACGGCGATTCGTTGTTCTCGAGGTTTCTGAACACAGTGCCGACTTCGGCAGGGAATGCCGATTCCATCATCGCGAGGTTCCTTCTCATATCGACAATCGAAGTTACATGGTCTATCATAACAGGGCACTCTTCCACGCATGCCGCGCAGGTAGTGCAGGCCCAGAGTTCTTCCTGCGAAATGTAATCGTGAACGAGGGATTTCTCCATTACCTCGTGTTCAGTAACGCCTTTGACTGCGAGAGGACCCTTGTCCATCGTCCGTCTGCGAATCTGCGTGATAATCTTTTTCGGATTCAGAAGTTTGCCCGTCGAATTGGCGGGACACGCTTCCATGCATCTGCCGCATTCAGTGCAGGTGTAGCCGTCGAGCAATTGCTTCCAGGTAAGGTCTTCTATATCCTTCGCGCCGTACTGCTGTATCGATTCGTCCTCAAAATTAATCGGCTTGAGAGTATTCTTCCTGTCGATATCGTGATTTGACAAAAATGTGTTCAGCACCGATGAAAGCACATGGAAGTGCTTCGAGAAAGGAAGGTAATTAAGGAAGAACAGTACAACTATGTTGTGCGCCCACCAGAAAAACTCATAAGCTCCTTCGCTTCCCGAACCTCCTGTGATGCGGGCAATTATGTTGGATAAAGGCCTGAATCCGTGAGAAGAACCGAGAAGTATCCTCTCGGCGTTCGCGCCGAGCATCGTTAACATCACGAGCATGATAAGCGAAAGTATAAACACCGCGTCGTTCTTCGAGTGGCTGTCAACCTGCAGCCTTTTCGGCGTGCCGACATATCTTCTTATAAGTGATACAAGCACCGTAAAGAAAACAAGAACGCCGAATACATCCTGCGTAAGAGTTATCACCGAATAGAATTTTCCCAGAAACCTGAACGAGAAGTTCGGGAAAAATCCTTCTATGAATGATTCCAGTATCACCAGAGAAAGAACGAGGAAACCCCAGAATATTATCAGGTGCAGGAAACCCGCGTACTTCTGCCTTAGCAGTTTGGACTGCATCAGGGCTATCTTGAAAGTGTTGATTATCCTTCGGGGAATGTTGTTCAGCCTGTTTTCGGGCTTTCCGAGTTTCAGATAACCTATTACCCTGATAACGGAGTTTATGAAAAAACCTAAAGCCGATAGAAGCAGTACAGCAAAAAGAATACTTTTTATCATGTCGTGAAAAATTTTGGTGAAATTAATTAAATGCTATCAAATAATAAATATATTTCTTTTATTTGTCGCCAAGGACCTGAACAGCAATCCTTCTGGTTCTTTTCCTGTTGTCGAAATCGATGAAAACTATCTGCTGCCACGTTCCGAGAATAAGTTCGTTATTTACGAGAGGCACTGAAAATGATGTCTTGATAAGAGCGGAGCGCAGGTGAGAATGACCGTTCCCGTCGCCCCATGTGTCGTTGTGTTTGTAATCCGCAAAAGAGGGGATTAGCCTGTCCATTAACGCGGGCAGGTCTTTTACGAGACCGGGCTCGTATTCGATTGTCGTTATTCCTGTCGTGGAACCGATGGCGAATACAGTGACGAGCCCGTTGCTTATACCTGAATTCGAGACTGCTTTTTCCACGTCGTTCGTTATGTTGTGTATCTGGCAGTTTCCTTTTGATTCCTTTATTATTTCCTCGTAGTATGTAGCCATTATTTCCCGGGATTGATTGAAAGCAGTTCGTTCCGGCCTTTGAGGTAATAAACTCTTCCGTCTTTCATGAAAAAATTGTCCGGCACGCTGTAATTAGAATTCTCGTTAAGCACATCTTCAAAAAGCTTCTCCTCTTTTTCCGAATCGTAAATGCAGAAAACATTTTTGTAAACCCGCCTGTCGGTTCCCGGCACCGGGCCTGATTCGTGATAGTAATTAAAAAGGAGCAGATTGCCTGCGGTTATATATTCGATTTCTCCCGCCTGAATTTTCCCGGATGTCTCCGCCCTGAATATGTTTTCTGCGGCGCTTCCCGCAGGGTATGCCGAATTCGGTTTCGGATAATCGTAATATTCAGTGTAAAGGTCCGCGTCAGATTTCGCTTTCATTCCCGAAAGTTCCGATGTTTCAGCATCGTTCAGGATTCTGGCGGAACCGTCCGCGCGGTCAATTTCCGCATATGATATCTTCCCGCCGGAAGTTCTTATTCCGTAAATCTTTTCATCCGTGCAGAAGTGGAAAACGTAATCCTCGTTCTCCCAGAGCTTTTTGCCTGTCTTAAGGTCAAGCGCAATTATGTTCTTCGGATAGGGAAGTTCAGGACTCTGAAACCTGCTGACGAATAAAGTGTTTTCATTCGCACCTTCTGTTGATATCCAGTAATTCCCGTCTTCAAACAGAAAATTCCGCAAATGCTGCTTTCCTGTCGCTGCGTCCAGGCAGAAAAAGTAAAGAAGCTTTTTTTCTATGTCTCTCGTCTCGCCGACTATGGTGCTCTTCCCTGCGAAGATGAACTTCCAGAGATTGCCGTTCTGGCTGAATTTCCAGTCAGGTGAAAGTTTGTATTTTTTACTGAATATGCTCATTGAAATTCCTGATGATATTTAATCCCTCAAGCACGAGGTTATCGTCTATCGCGTCCAATTGCTTGAGATATTTTTTAAGATATTTCAGATTTCCTCCCGTCGCAACCGTAAACACTTCTCCGTATTTCTTCCTGTATACCTCGATTGTCTTGTCAGCGAAGTACACCTGCTGGAGAATAAGCCCTGATGCAATTGCATTTCGCGTGGTATTATTCTCGGGAGAAGCTTTTTCCGACAATACGGCACGAGGGAGTGTGGTTTTCCTTTTCAGCGAATCCGCCGCTGTCATAAGCCCGGCTGTTATCATTCCTCCTTTGTAAACGCCGTTCGCGATGAAATTCACGGTAGTCGCCGTGCCGAAATCGAATACAAGTATGTTCTTGTGCCTTCCGAATCTTGTGTATGCCGAAACGGCCGAACAAAGCCTGTCGCTGCCGAGAGAGCTTGCATAACGGATTCTTAAGGGAGTCTTCGTCCTGACGTTCACGAAATTCAAAACGGATGTTTTGAATAATTTTTCCAGCCTGACTTTCAGCAATTCGGTTTTTTCCTCATCAAGTCTGGATATCCAGACAGAGTAAAAGTCAATTCCCCTATAGCAGTCCAGCGCGTATGTCAGAATATCTTCAAAATTATCCGTTCTGTAAATGAAGGTTTTCCTTGTCGACATGCTTCCTCTTTCCGCGATGCAGATTTTTATCCTGGAGTTACCTATATCGATAAGCAATGATTTCATATTGCAAAATAAAAAAAGGGACTGTAAAAGTCCCCTCAAAAATTAAAATCCGTTGTTAAGAACTACATTGTGAACCTGATTCCGCCGAGAATCGTGAATCCCATTATGTTCTTTTCGTTGTTGATGATAATCTTGTATTTAGCGTCCGCGAAGAGCGAATAATTCGGTCCCGCGTTGAAATCGATTCCGCCGCCGAGGTCAAGACCGACTCTTGTCTTATTGTCATTGTTGTTCCTGTCCGTAAGGAAATTGACTCCGATGCCGCCGTCGAGATAGGGCTCGACTGTCGCAGCTTTGAACCTGACCCTCATGAGGCCGGCTATTTCGAAATTATTCCTGTCGTCGTTCTTCCAGTAGTTTGCCTGGGGAACGAAAGAAAAACTTTCGGTTTTGATTTCGGAAAAAAGCGTAATACCGAATCCCGCGTTGTTCTCGATGTTTGCAAGTCCGAGTCCGGCGCCGAGAGATATCTGCGGTACGCCCGCTGTTTTATTCACAATATGACCCGTATAGGAATTACCCTGGTTTCCTATATTTTTCAGATTAATCTGCGAGTACCCTGTAGAAACAATAATCAGAAGGATGAGAGATGAGAGAAATAATTTAATCTTCATATTGTTTAGTTTAAATTGGATATTTCAAGTTTTTTAATTTCGTCGCGTATCTGGGCGGCCTTTTCATAGTCCTCGTTGTTGACTGCCTCTTCAAGTTCTGATTTTAACTGCTGAAGCCTCGATTCCTTGTCTTCGCCTTTCGTAAAGTCATCAGGTTCGTTGTCGGATAAGTCGTCGCCTTCGCTCTGTCCGGGAATATCGCTCTTTTCATCCTCGGGAACGAATCCTATTTCATCCATTATTTCAGTCGCTACGAAAATCGGAGCGGAGAATTTAAGCGCCACCGCTATAGCGTCCGAAGGTCTTGCGTCTATTTCGTCTATTTCGTAAGAATCGAGCTTTATCTTTGCAAAGAAAGTTGAATCGCGAAGCTCGTTTATTAAAACGTACTCCACGTGATAACCGAGCGTTTCCACGATATTCTTTATAAGGTCGTGCGTAAGGGGGCGCGGCGGTTTTACGCCTTCAAGTTCGAAAGCGATTGCCTGGGCTTCGAAGTGGCCGATTATTATCGGAAGCCTTCTGTTGCCGTCCGCTTCCTTTAGAATTATGGCATACCCGCCTCCGCTTACAGTCGTCGACATCGTAAGTCCGAAAATCTCTACTCTTATTGAATCCTTTTTGTCCATTTATTTATTCTGTGTCCTTAAATATAATACACTCAAAACAACTAATTTGTTTCAACCATATTACTCTTTGCGCCATAAAATAAAAAGGCAATTAAATATGTTAAACTTTCAGTTTCTTTATCTCTTCGGTCATCGCGGGAAGGATTTCAAAAACGTCTCCTACTATGCCGTAGTCAGCTACCTGAAATATCGGCGCGTCCTTGTCCTTGTTTATCGCCACTATGAACTTGGAAGATGACATACCAGCAAGATGCTGTATCGCTCCGCTGATTCCGCATGCAACGTAAAGGCTGGGGGAGACGGTCTTGCCCGTCTGTCCGACCTGCTCGCCGTGAGGACGCCATCCGGCGTCTACAACCGCTCTTGACGCGCCTGTTGCAGCTCCTAGAACCTCGGCAAGGTCTTCAACGAGTTTGAAACTTTCGGGATTCCTTAATCCTCTTCCGCCTGAAACGATTATGTCGGCTTCGGCAACGTCAAGTTTGCCGCTCGAAACCACCACGTCGGTAACGCAGGTTTTGAAATCAGACGCGCTTATGTTTACGGAGTCCGGAGTTATTTCCTCGACTTCGCACGCAGCTTCCGCGGCTTCCGCTTTGAATACGTTCGGACGAAGAGTAATCACCGCTTTGCCCGAAAGATAATTCACTTTCGTGTTGCACTTGCCCGCAAATGAAGGACGTTTCAGTGAGATTTTTCCGTCTGCGGCGTTGTAGCCGGTGCAGTCAGTGATAATCGCAGAATCGGTCTTCACCGAAATCATCGGCGCGATTTCCTTGCCGAACGACGTTCCTGAAATAATTATTATATCATATCCTTTCGTGTTCGCGAAATTCGCAGCAGCCGACGCAATCGCCGAATGCGAGTACTTTATTCCCGCCGGACCTTTTGAATTCAGTTCCGAGAGATTCAGATGATAAACTTTCGCCGCTCCGTATTTGCCGAGCGATTTCAACTGCTCGTCAGACGCGTCCGTTATTGCAATTACGTCAAATCCTGTTCCCAGCGCTTCCGCTATGTGTTTTCCGGCGGTTACCGCTTCGAACGCGTTCGACTTGAATGTATTTTCTTTTGCTTCCGCTAATATTAGTATTTTGTTCATTTTCGGTTCTCCTGTTTAAATTACTTTTGCTTCTTCTCTTAAAAGACGAACGAGTTCGGGTACGTTTGAAACGCCGTCGGTGAAAATCTTTCCCTGTCCTTTCGATTCGGGCAATGACATTTCAGCGACTTCTGTCTTTCTTTCGTTTGCAAACGGTTTTTCTTCTATCGGTTTCGATTTTGATGCCATGATGCTCTTGAGGTTCGGATATCTCGGATTGTTGAGCCCTTTCTGCGCGCCGAATACAGCCGGCAGGGAAGTCTTTACGACTTCTTTTCCGCCTTCGATTTCGCGCTCCGCGGTTGCTTCGTTTCCGTTGAGTTCGAGTTTCGTGACGACGTTAACGTACGGGAGTCCGAGTATTTCGGCCGTCATTCCTGTTACTATCGAGCCGTCATAATCAATCGACTGCTTTCCGAAGAATATTATGTCGGGATTGATTTCCTTTATAACCGCAGCAAGGTTCTTCGCCACGGTGAAAGAATCGATGTCGGCTGAATCGCTCTTTACGAGTATGCCTTTGTCCGCGCCCATCTGGTACGCTTTCTTTATAGCTTCCTTCGAACGGTCGGTGCCGACTGAAATCGCGGTTACCTCGCCTCCGTTCTTCTCCTTTAACTGAACAGCTTCTTCAACGGCGAATTCATCGTACGGATTGATTATGTACGTTACGCCTGCCTCGTCAATCGATTTGCCCGAAGCGCCGACTTTTACCTTAGTCGTGCTGTCGGGAACCAGGGAAACACAAACTTCAATTTTCATTTTATGATTTTAATTTTGCAAATTACTAACTAAACAAGAGATTAATTTTAAAAATTCATTTAATCCGAACAGAATTCGAACGGACTAAAGATAATAAATTGTAAGACTTTGTAAAACACTTATTTCACTGCGTGGAAATTTTATAATAAGCAATATTGAAAAATGATTTCATATCTTGTCATCCCTTTATGTTAAAATGCAAGTCTGCATTAGAGTATAAAAATATATGACAAGTCTTTTATTAGCGGTCATTACGTCGCCGCAAGTTCTCTAATTATGTCTTTTTTATATCGGGCCGCAGTCTCGCATTAGAGCGGTCCTATGGCCGCAGGATGACAAAAGCGTGTCCCGATTGTTGATTTTGTGTCTTATATATTTTTATCTCTAAAATATTTTTCAGATTTCTAACCGCTTTTACTGCCTATGCGGCTATACGGTAAGGCTCTTGTTTGCGTATTATACTTCTTATACGATTGAGCAACGTGCTTGCTATTACTACTATTGCCTTCGAGCCTTTCATTCGTTTTATTAGTTTAGAATATAAACTCAGCAGAGTCTTGTCTCTTCTAACGGCTATCCAGCTTGCTTCTATTATTACTCTCTTTAAAAATTTATTCCCTCTGCGCGTTATCCCTGTTTTTACTTCCTTCTCGCCGCTTGAGTGTTCCTGTGGTATTAATCCGACGTAACTCTTTAGTTTGTTTGTATCCTCGAACCTGGTAAAATCTCCGATTTCTACAAGCATTATCATTGCTGTTAATGTGCTTATTCCCGGGACAGTGCATAATATCCCGGCATTCTGCCTGTACTCTGACTTTTTTGATAATTGTTTTATCTTTCCGTCCAGTTCTTTTATCTCTTCTTCGTACACCATTAGCATTTTTATTGTTTCCAACAGTACTTCTTTGCCCTCGGGGGTTAAATATGCTATCTTTAACAGACCTTCCATAAATTTTCCGCTCCAGCATGTTGTATCCTCATAGTCTTTACCTATTTCCTTTCCAAAGAACATCAGGTTGCATTTTATGTAGTTTTTTAATCTTGTCCTGTCCTTGACCAGCTTGTCTCTAAGTCTCACCAACGCCCGGTGCTCTCTTTGTATCTGCTCAGGTATGTAGATCCCTTCCAGCAGTCCAGCTCTTAACTTTTTTGCTAACTGACGGCTGTCATTCCTGTCAGTCTTAAATTTCTTGTCCTTATTACTCCTTGGGATATCTGCCGGGGACACTACTACACAATCTATCCCTTGTTCTGTCAACTCATCATATATCCAAAATCCGCTAAACCCTGCTTCGTAGACCACGTGATATTGGCCACCGGGATACTTCTTCCTCAACATTTCTGTTAATGTTTTTGTCAACGGAGGTGATATATGAACAGATTCATGATGAATATTGTCTACATATATGCTTACATCCCAGTTCTTCTTATGTACATCTAAACCTATATAAATATCTATTCCGCTAAAATAATTTTTACTATCTTTTCTCATGGTAAGTCTCCTTATTTTTTAAAATGTTTTCGCAAAAACTAATTTATAAAATACTTTTGAGACTTACCATTTTAAACATAAGGTCTCGCATGTTCTTAGCGGGGACTGTGGCAAAAGGTTTTTCTGATAAAAAATTGAATTTTTTGCCTTATCTCTAATCGCTATTTTTAATGACTAACTAAAACACACACAATGAAACTCGAACATTTAGGCATCGCTGTAAAATCACTCGAAAATTCCGTTCCCGTATTTGAAAAAATATTCGGCGTGAAAGCGGGCGAACAGGAATACGTCGCCGAACAGAAAGTCAACGTAAGAAAAATCAAGCTTGAAAATTTCGACATAGAACTTCTTGAGGCGACAGCGCCCGACTCACCTATAGGCAAATTCGTTGAAAAAAGAGGCGAAGGTATTCATCACTGCTCTTTCCAGGTCCCCGATGTGGCTTCAAAACTGGAAGAACTGAAGAACAACGGCATACAGCTGATAGATCAGCAGCCGAGAACGGGCGCCGAAGGAATGCTCATCGCTTTCCTTCATCCGAAATCGACTAACGGAATACTGATGGAACTGGCGCAACACAACAAATAAGAAAAACAGAAGTTAGTAGTTAGAAGTCGTAACTTTAATGAAAACAATCTTTCTCGGGTTTGTCATTCCCGCGACCCCGCAAAGCGGAGCGCTCTTAAAAGCGGGAATCCATAACCGAAATACGAACTATAACGGTTTCTCTGTCTTTTTGATTTTTTATATGTATTTTTGATATTTTATATTTGATTTTTGATATTGTTTGAAACTTTTTAGGCCAAAAAGCACTATATACATATAATACACAAACTTTAAATAATAATATGAAAAAACTGCATTTTCTCTTTGTTTTAATCCTCGCCGCGGCGTTTACGTTCGGCTTCGGAACAAACTTCAATACTGTCAATAATTACGGTTACCGTTATACGGTTATCGTTGACGGCAAAGAAGTCGCAATACCGATGCGCGTGTTCGACAAGATCAGAAACGATATCGGCGGTACCGACTTTCAGGAATGGGCGCTTACGTCACCCGATAAAGACGGATACGAAGGCACAAGAACAAACGAGCTTTACGAATATATAAAGACTCTCGGCATTGAGCCGAAACCTATAATAGTCGCGGTAATGGACTCCGGTTTTGAAATGGACCATCCCGACCTGAAGGACAATATCTGGAACAACGAAAAAGAAATTAACGGCGTCGCCGGAGTTGACGACGACGGCAACGGATACGTTGACGATTTCCACGGATGGAATTTCCTCGGCAAGGCCACAAACCTGAATCTTGAAGTCACGCGCGAATACGCCCGCCTTAAAAAGGAAGGTGTTTCGGATTCTGACCCTTACTACAAGAAAGTAAAATCAGAATATGACAACAAGAAAAAAGATGATAACGAAGACTACGATTATATTAAGATGCTCGCAAAGGACATGAAAGACGCGGTCGCGGTGCTTAAGATGAACAACGTAACCACCGACCCGAAGAAACTTCAGGAAATTTCCGGAACACTTACGGGAAAAGTTCAGGATGCAGCGCAGAAAATCCTCGGAACGTGGATGCTGACAGGCGCGGGACCCGACGAATTAATCGAGTACGAAAACATGTACAAGACGAAGACCGAAGTGCTTTACGACCTGAACCTTGACCCCTCGACAATAATCGGCGACAATCCTAAGGTTCTCGATGAGAAGAACTACGGCGACAACGACCCGTCCGTGAAAGTAAGTTCGCACGGCACGCACGTCGCGGGAATTATCGGCTCGACGAAAAAAGGTATCGGGCAGGCTCCTTTCGTGAAACTCATGTACATACGCGTCGTTCCGGCTGACGGCGACGAGCGCGACAAGGACATTGCAAACGGAATCAGGTACGCAGTCGATAACGGCGCGAGCATAATCAATCTTTCAGCTGGCAAGTATTACGCGGGCAACGCTGACTATGTAAGAAAAGCCATTGAATACGCCGAATCTAAGGGCGTTCTTTTCGTTGTAGCGGCCGGCAATGAAGGCACTGACATTGAGAAGACCATCAACTATCCCGTTAAGTTCTACAAAGAAAACGGCGATACGAAATATTTCAGCAACCTCGTCTGCGTAGGCGCAAGCACGTGGATGAAGAAGTACAGCGCGGAAAAGGACCCGATGAATCGTTCAAGGAAATACGACCTCGCGGCGCCGTTCTCGAATTTCTCGCAGAACGTTGTTGACGTATTCGCTCCCGGAATGGAAATTTACTCGACCGTTCCCGAAAAGACATACAAGATGATGAGCGGAACCTCGATGGCGTCTCCCGAAACAGCGGGCGTAGCAGCTATATTGAAAGGATACTTCCCGAATCTAACGGCGTCACAGATAAAAGACATACTGATGAAATCGTCCAGGAAATACGATGGTCTCGATGTAAAGACGAAGGAACTCGGCAACGTAAAATTCTCCACGCTCTCGAAATCGGGCGGCGTAGTTGACGCTTACAACGCCTTCAAGATGGCGATGGAAATGAAGTAAGTTTCGTTATAACAAAAACGGTTTTAACAACATACAAAACCCCGTTCACCGAACGGGGTTTTTCGTTCTTTTTTTAAATTGTTCCTTTTCTGATTTATTAATATATTGCTATTAGCAACTAATAAAAGCCGTTAAAATGAAAATACTG
>CAIKZJ010000078.1 GCA_903831845.1 uncultured Ignavibacteriota bacterium | reverse complement strand
GAAATGTCAATAATGGGTTATTGTTTTAACACAATTTTATTGAAAATCAGGCTGTAATTATTCAAATAAGAAGTTAGACAGATCTGTAAAATTCAAGTGTTTCCGAAGCGCATTTATCCCAGCTGAACTGCGATTCCCTGTTAATTCCTTTCATAACAAGAGATTTCCTTAAATCCGAATCGGATATAATAAGTTCAAGCCCTGAAATAAGTTCGTCTTTCTCAAGCGGGTCAAAATAAACTGCGGCATCTGACGCTATTTCAGGAAAGCAGCTTGTATTGCTTGCAAGTATAGGGCATCCGTAATGCATCGCTTCGAGAAGAGGTATTCCGAATCCTTCATAAAGTGACGGATAAACGAACACTTCGGCGAATTTATATGCGTTCGCAAGCTCCGCATCGTTTCCTTCCGTCTGAATAACCCTGCCCTGCATGGACTTACCCGCGATAAATTCCGTCTCCTGTTTGGTCAAACCGCCTCCGCCGAAACAAAGTATGTTGAAATCCTTCAGGCGAGGCGAAGAAGCAACCGAATCGACGAGCAGTCGGAAATTCTTATACGCCTTTCTGTCTCCGACGAACAGTATATAAGGAGTTTTAAAAACCGGTTCGGTACCTGCGTCCATTTTCAGAGAATTGCCGTGATATATAACACGGATTTTCGATTCGGGAACGCTGTACAATTCAAGAAGGTCTTTCTTTGTATTATTGGAAATGCAAATAATTCCGTCTGAACGGTCCGCGGTGTTTTTCTTGTCTTTAATTGCGTTGTTGAGCCTGCTGAAATGATGAGTGTATTTTTCGGGCGTGAAATCGTGAACGGTTACAAACTGTTTCGTGTTTTTCTTTTTGCCGTAATCGCAGTAGAATGTCTGATGAAGAATGTCAAAATCAGTTTTCCCGAGAAACCTTTTGAAGAACGGCTTATGAGACCAGAGGTTGAGCATCTTGGTTTTAGGAATGAGATTCACGCGTTTTCCGTGGAAATAACTGAATTTATTCCTGTAATCCTCGAGTCTGTATTTGTTTATATGCCTGCCCAGCCATAATAAAATTTCCGTATCCGGAGCGTCTGATATTCTCGTTATCAGTTCGTAGAAATACCTGGATATGCCTCCGTATTTCTGTCTCTGGAACGCCTGATAGTCATAAAGGATTTTCATCGTCAGGCGTATTTATTTGGCAAATTTTTTTCTGATAAACATACTCAATTTCTGAAACTTGCTTATCCAGATTTTATTCCTGAATGTGTAATCGTCCGCTTCGCTGTCCGGATGCATGCCGGCAGGATGTGTTATGTTTTCAACGTTATCTGTTTTCTTTGACGCGAAAATATGCGAAAAGTCTTTTGTATGGGTGGCGTCCTCTCCGAAACCGATATTCGATACGAGATTTACGTTCGGGATAATGCTAAGACCGTTGTTCGACCAGACTGTCCAGACCCACTGATAGTCCCAGGTATCGAGGCGGTTGTTCTTCACCATGTCGAAATACCTTCCGTAGAAATTCCTTATTCTTTTCCGTTTAATGGTTTCTTTAAGAACCGAATGGTAAGTATCGGGATTGAAATCGGGGATACCGACATCGTATTTTGCCCATGCGCGTTTCCATGTAGCCCAGCCCCATACGTGGCAGAATCTCGAGAAATAATACGAGGCTTCTCCTCTTCTGATGCCGTCCTGAAAATTCACGCCGCCTATGTGCATTATTCTATCGTCATTCCTGTATTTTTCAAGAAGTTCGGAACATAGAGCAAAGAAAGATTCTTCCGCGACGCAGTCGTCTTCAAG
>CAIKZJ010000077.1 GCA_903831845.1 uncultured Ignavibacteriota bacterium | reverse complement strand
GTATCTTTTTATCGATGTTTCTTTTTTCATTCCTATAACCGAATCGTAAGGCCCGGTCATTCCCACATCGGTAATGTAAGCGGTTCCGCCGGGCAGTATCCTGCTGTCGGCAGTCTGCACGTGGGTATGTGTTCCTACTACCGCAGAAACCTTGCCGTCCGCGTACCAGCCGAATGCGATTTTTTCAGAAGTAGCTTCGGCATGGAAGTCGATGAATATCATGTTGGTTTCGGTTTTCAGCCTTTCAAAAATCCTGTCGAAAGCCCTGAACGGACAGTCGAGAGGTTTCATATAAACCCTGCCGATGAGGTTGATAACCGCTATTTTGAGGTTGTCTTTTATTGTATATACACCGAACCCGGTCCCGTAAACTCCTTTCGGATAATTGAGCGGCCGCAGTATGTTAGTGGATTCGTTAATGAACTTGTGCGACTGTATTTTATCGAGAGTATGGTTTCCGCCGGTCAGGACGTTTATAGGCAGAGACATGAGCTCGTCGGAATCACGTTTGAGTATTCCCATGCCGTCGGAAATGTTCTCTCCGTTGGCTATTACGAAATCTATGCTGTCTTTCTCAATCATGCCGGGCAGAAGCAGTTTTGTCAGTTTATACCCCGGCTGGCCGACAATATCTCCGATGAAAAGTATTTTTACTGTTTTGCTCATTAAGCGTATTCTTCGGGGCTAAGCCCTCTCCAGTTTTTGTATTTGTCGAATTCTTTTTTAAGCGAGTTGAATATGAAAGCAAGAACAACCGCGTCGTCCGTGAATCCGACAACGCTTAGAAAATCGGGTATAACGTCGAAAGGGCTGAGGAAATACACGATTCCCGCGATTATTACCGCTACGGATGTCCAGGAAATTTCCCTGTATCTCTTTCCTTTGTAGTCTTTCAGAAGCTGAAAAGACAGTTTAACCTGCCTGAACAGCGTAAGGAAAACAAGCGGGTCAAGTTTCCTTAACTTGCCCATTATGTTTTTTTCCCTGGATAGAACCGTGTCGAGTTTTCCCCGGTCGACCCCGCCGACAGATTTCTGAAAATTTCTGATTATGCTTTCTTTAACCATAAATATTAATTCTTCTTTGAACACACCTGTTTCAACACTCTCAGGAAATTCAATCCGAGAATTTTTCTTATCTCCTCTTCAGTGTATCCTTTTTCCGCAAGGCGCTGTGTTATTATCGGATAGCATGTGGCGTCGTAAACGTCGATCGGAGGCGTTATTCCTCCGTCGAAATCAGAGCCCAGACCGATATAATCAACTCCGACCAGATTCTTAATATAATCAATATGCGCGATTAAATCATCCAGCGAAGTTCCGCCTTTAACAGGATGTTCCAAGATAAAATTATATCGCTTTTTATTAAATGTAATTAAATCCCCTTTGTTTTCTTCGTAGATGCGGTCAAGTTCCGTCCGGTATCTTGCGTAATAGTCCTTAACCCTGGTTTCCTTCCCGT
Organism: uncultured Ignavibacteriota bacterium; assembly: GCA_903831845.1. GTDB lineage: Bacteria > Bacteroidota > Ignavibacteria > Tepidaquicellales > Tepidaquicellaceae > CAIKZJ01. Next base: position 3,854 of record CAIKZJ010000077.1, on the reverse strand, counting down.
TGCTGTTGATAAAATCGTCCAGGAAATTAACCATTATCACGCCTTTTCTGTCGGCTATCGCCTTAATCTGCTCGTCCGTCAGGTTTCTGTAGTGCGGATTTAAAGCGTAGCAGTTCGAGTGCGACGCGATAATCGGCCCCTTTGTTATTTCGAAAATGTCCCAGAAAGTTTTTTCGCCCGAATGCGACACGTCTATCATCATTCCCATTTCTTCCATTCTCTTTACGACCTTCTTTCCGAACTCCGTAAGTCCGCCGCCTTTCCTGCCGTCGCTCTCGTCGCGCGCGGAAGTGCCGATGGCGTTGGTCCTGTTCCAGGTGAGCCCGATGTATCTTACGCCTTCTTCGTAAAGAGTTTCGAGATTGTCGAGGCTGTTACCCACAGCCGCGCCGTCTTCTATTCCCATCATTCCGCAGAATTTGCCGCTCTTGTGAATTCTTTCGAAATCTTCGTATGAATACGCAATCTCAAACTCGCTGAAGTATTCTTTCTCTATTTTCTTCAGCCTTTCCGCCTGCTGCTTCGCAAATGTGAAAGCGTGTTTCTCTTCGCTGCCGGGAATCCAGATTGCGAAGAACTGAAGCCCAACACCGCCTTCTTTGAACCTCGGCAAACCCGACTGCGTGAACGCGTCCTTCCTGCCGAAGTCCGCTCCTCTTTTCCAGACCTGATAAAGATAATCGTTGTGCGAATCTACGACTATGGCGTCGTAATGAAGTTTGAAAGCGTCTTCCGGGAGTTTTATGGAATCCTTTTTTTCTTTCGTCATTGTACCGGTTTTAATTGTGTTTGCCGCGGGCTCCTCCTTCTCCCTGCTGCCGCAGTTAACGAAAAGCAGAAGAACGGGTAACAGAACTGATGCCGTCAGTATGTATTTTATATTTTTTCTTTTCAAATTATTTCTGATTCAGATTAAGTAACGGAGTTAATTTCTGGTCGAACGGAGTTATAACAATCGTGTTGTTCTTCGAGTTCATAAGGTCTTTAAGCGTTTCGATGTATTTCCACTGGAGGTACTGTGTGTTAATCGTATTCGAAATTATCTTCTGCGCTTCCGCTATACCCGACGCCTCGACTTTCTTTCTTTCGGCTTCCTGTTTTTCTTTCTGAAGCACGTAAACCATCTGCTGCGCCCTTTGTTCTGCGGCTATTTTCTCGTTAATCGCTTCCTTGACCTTCTCCGGAAGCTCGACGTTTCTTAGCAGTACTTTTTCGAGAAGGATTCCCTTGCCGTTGAAGGACTTTTCGAGGTTCTTGGTGATTTCGTTTATGAAGTCGTCGCGTTTAGTAGAATAAATATCCGTCGCGTTGAACATTACGGAGACGTCTCTCAAAGCCGTTCTTGTCGCCGGCCTCACGATTTTTTCGACGTAGTCAGTTCCGATTGTTCTTATCAGGTTCGGAGCGTCGTTCTCGCTTAGTTTGAACCAAACGGATACGTCAAGTTTCAGGCTCAATCCGTCCGAAGACAGCGTGGTAATGGCGTCGTCGCCCTTAACCGCGCCTTCGTCCTTTACTCCGCTCATAGTGTAGGTCTGTATTTTTGTGTCAAGTTTCTCAACCTCGACCAGCGGATTAACGATATTGAGGCCGCTCTTGAGCGTGTTGTCCTGCACGCTTCCGAAAAGTATTGGAACGCCGACTTCTCCGGGCCCTATCTGCACGAGACATGAAGTTGCCAGGACTCCCGCCATCGCAATCACAATTATTATCCGCGCGATGTTTATCGATTGCGCTCCCTGCGGGTTGACCGCGCTCTGCTTCTTTACTATCGAGAGCACGACAAGTACTATCAGGAGAATTACGAAAACCGATAACATAATTTTTGTTTTTAATTTGCTCGTTGCGAAAGTCCTCTTTCGCAACGCGGATATTTTTTGTCATCCGGTTCCCAAAGAGGACTTTGAGAACCGGTAATAATTATATTCTTAACTTCGAATGCAGCTCTTCAGCTTTCTTTAGTACTTCGGGCAAATCGTTTCCGGTCACCGTAATATGCCCCATCTTCCGGCCTTTTCTCGTTTCCGCCTTTCCGTAAATATGAAGATAGGCGTTCTTTTCGTTAAGCAAATCCCCGAATCCTTCGAGTTTCGCTTTTCCGTCTCTCTCTCCGAGTATGTTAATCATTACGGCCGCGGGACTTTTCATTTCAGTCGAGCCCAGAGGTATTCCCGCGACGGCCCTTATGTGGTTCTCAAACTGGGACACGTAACATCCTTCAATCGTGTAATGCCCCGTATTGTGAACCCTCGGAGCGAGTTCGTTTACAAGAACGCTGCCGTTACTAACTTCGAAAAGCTCGACAGCAAGCACGCCTGTGTAATTCAATTCTTCCAGTATGTTTTCAACTATCGATGAAACTTTCTTTTTCATCTCCCCGTCAAAATCTGCGGATGCTTTAACGATGTTGCAAATATGGTCTTTCTGAACGGACTCCACAACGGGATAAACTTTTATTTTTCCGTCCCTGCCGCGCACACCCTGAACAGCGAGTTCTCTGCTGAATTCTATGAACTCCTCGCACATAAGTTTTCCACGCGCGCCGAGCGTATTCAGCGCTGCGTCTATTTGTTCTGCGCTTTCTATCCTGAAATTTCCCTTGCCGTCGTAGCCCATCGTTCTCGATTTCAGTATCACGGGATAGCCGTATTCCGCCGCGAACTTTTCAACATCTTCTTTGCCGTTCACTTCGCAGAAAGAAGGCACTGGCACTCCCGCTTCCTTAAGGTTCCGCTTTTGCAGAAGTTTGTCCTGAATCAGAGCGACTATATCAGAACCGGGAAGCACGCGTATTCCCGAGTCCTCGATGAACTTTACGTACTTGCTGTCTATGAATTCGTTTTCCAGCGTTATTATGTCGCAGTCTTCGGCAAATTTTTTCAGCGCGTCGTAGTCGCTGAATTTGCCCGTTATCTGCGCGTCGCATATCTGTCCGGCAGGGGAGTTTGGCGTGTCAGAAAGGATTTTGTATGTGAAACCGAACTTTGCGGTTTCCTCAATCATCATCCTTGCAAGCTGTCCTCCGCCGAGAATGCCGATCTTCATCAGTTTCCTCCGAGTATTTTAGCGTATCTATCCGTATCAAGTATTACTTTTACGGCTTCCTGAAGCTGCATGTCGGTATCAAAAGTGCTTTCTATCTGTCTGCTGTCTTCGATTATTCTCCTGTTGATTTCAGTTTCTATGCTTCTTAATATTTCATCCTTCGCATTTTCAAATTCTTTCAGCTCCTCGTCGGCTATTACCTGTTCAATGCTGCTGAATGAAGAAGAGAGCCGTTCGCCGAATTTCTTATCCTCGGCTGCTTTCTTAAGTTCGTTAAGTCTCTTTTCGGCGTCGGATATGAAACGGAATCCTTTCTCGGAAGCGAAATTCCTGAAATCCGCGAATATTCCGTCTGTTGCTTTAAATTCCTTTATTCCGGGGTTTCTTGAAAGGTAATCGTTCGCGTATTTGAAGAACATGTCTTTCAGCAGAAGCGAAAAATGAACCTTGCTTTCGCCTTCGGTCTTTACCTCGATATCGGGAGTGATTCCGCCGTTGGCTGTAACAGTCCTGCCGTTCAGCGTTTTAAATTCTTTCTGCCTGAACGATTCAGTGTTCAGGAATACACCGAACTTGTTTTCCAGGAAATAATCCTTGCTCTGAATCCATCTTCCCGAAGGTGTGAAGTATCTGGCGATTGTAATTTTAAGTTTCGAGTTGAAATCGAGATCCTTTATGTTCTGAACAAGCCCTTTGCCGAATGACTTTACTCCGACAATCACGCCCCTGTCGAGGTCCTGAACCGCTCCTGCAAGAATTTCGGAAGCTGAAGCCGTGCCCTGATTAATCAGCACGGCGACGGGAATGTT
>CAIKZJ010000076.1 GCA_903831845.1 uncultured Ignavibacteriota bacterium | reverse complement strand
GTCAGCGGCTCGGGAAAATCGACGCTTATCAACGATACGCTTTTCAGGATTCTTTCGAAATACCTTATGAAAGGGCTTGAGAAACCCCTGCCCTATTCTTCGATTGAAGGCCTACTGAAAAAATCGGGAGAAAGAACAGAAAAAATTATAGACAAGGTCATAGAAATTGACCAGGCGCCTATAGGCAGAACGCCGAGGAGCAATCCCGCGACGTATACGGGCCTGTTCACGCACATAAGGGACATTTACGCGTCGCTGCCGGAATCGAAAATACGCGGATACAAGGTAGGCAGGTTCTCTTTCAACGTTAAGGGCGGAAGGTGCGACGAATGCGAGGGCGACGGCGTGAAGAAAATCGAGATGAATTTCCTTCCCGACGTTTACGTTACCTGCGATTCCTGCAACGGAAAGAGATACAATCCCGAAACGCTGAACGTGCTTTACAAGGGAAAGTCGATTTCAGAAGTTCTGGACATGACAGTCGAAGACGCAGTCGAGTTTTTCGAGGCGTTCCCTTCGTTGAAAAGAAAACTCAAAACGCTTTTCGACGTCGGACTGGGATACATAAGACTCGGACAGCAGGCAACGACGCTTTCGGGCGGCGAGGCGCAGAGGGTTAAACTCGCAACGGAACTTTCGAAGGTGCAGACGGGAAAAACGATATACATTCTCGACGAGCCAACAACAGGACTGCATTTCGAGGACATCAACATGCTTCTGAAAGTGCTGAACAAACTTGTCGACAAAGGAAACACAGTGCTCGTAATTGAGCACAACATGGATGTTATAAAATCTGCCGACTGGATAATCGATCTCGGACCGGAGGGCGGAAGCAGGGGCGGCGAAATAATAGCTGAAGGCACGCCCGAGGATTTTGTAAAAAAATACACGGATATTTCATATACAGCGGGATTTCTTAAAACGGAGATTTCTAAAAAGAAGTGATTATTCCGTGTCCGTAAAACCGAAGCGCATCTTGTCTTTCTTGAACACCGGCTTATCGTCTTTCGGCTTTTCCTGAACCTTTTTCTCTTTCTTATCGCCTATGAACTTCAGGTCGTCGTCAGTCTTTTTGGATTCTGTTACGCCGCCTGTATCGTCGAAGAAAATCTTTTTCTTGGGTATTTCATAATCGGGAATGCTCTTTGAAGAGCTTTCGGAGCTGAAAACCACGTCCTCGTACATTACAATGCCTTCGTTTATATCGGAAATTTCCTCCACGTTGAGATTATTTCCGAACAGATCGTCGTCGTCAGCGAGAGTGTTAATCGGCGAAACGTCTTTCTTGGTAGCCACGACCCTGAATTCGCTTTCGGAAATAACCGCGTTGTCTTCCTTCGGTGTATATTGTTTCTCGTCCGTACCCGTCGTTATAATAATCTTTCTTTCTTCCTTGTTGGCTGTGGAAAGCTCTTTAATTCTTTTGCGCATCAGGTACTTTTCCTTGAACTCATAGTACTTGCCGACCTCAATTATCTTCTTCGCAAGTCCTGATGTATTGACTTTCATAGTATCGGTATCGAACAGTTTGCTGCGGTAATCGCGCCTGATAACGTTTCCTTTAATAATGATATCCGAAATGTCTTTCGAATCGAGATTTTCTATTATATGTTCCGCCACTTTCTCGGAAGAAATATCGGGCGACAGGAAATAGTTCCGCAGGTCGGACACGTCGAACATTACGAGATTGGCAATCTTGTTTTTCTCAATAGAGCCGTGCGTTTCAAAAACATCGAACATTCTCGCCGGGTTGACGACGGCCATTTTGAGCAGCGACCTGTATGAGAGGCTTCCCTTCTTGGCGAGATGCGAGCAGAGTTTAACTTCCGAAATCACTGATGTGCCCAGATAACCAGTGCCGAAACTGATGTTGAGTCCGTATTTCAGGAGTTCGAAACTTTCCAGTTTCTTTTCGCCGAGCTTTACGATATCGCTCGGGCATAGAATGATGTTAACTTTCTTGTCGGAAAGGTAATCAAGCTCGTCCTTCTGAATGTTAACGGGATTGGCGAAAATCATCCTGCCGTCGAGGAAATCGTTTTCGCCGAGCACCTTGAAAAGCGACTTCGAGAAAGTGCGCCGGATATGGTCCTGACCTGTGCTTTTCTTAAGTATGTCGAAATAGATCTTTCTCTTTCCTTCTTTAAGCGCTTTAGCCGCTGACGTGAGCGAGTAGTTTGTTATTTCCTCCTCATCGGTCATGGCTATGCAGTGGAATTTCTTTATCTCGTTAAGATACCTGCTGAACGCTTCGCTGAACGAGGTGTAAACAATATCCTGAACAATAAGGAAATTATACTTGTGAAATTCCTGAAGGAAATCTTTTGAAAGATATCCCGATGTTTCGTTCAGGAAAAGTTCGCCGTTCGAGAGAGCGCGGAAGAAGCTGAACGTGATAAGGTTTTTCAGGTCCTGCTTGTTTTCAGGGCTCGTAAAATACTTGTCGAGAAGCGACAGCGAAAGATTATCCGGGAGCTTGTCGTAATTTATCCTCTCGAAGAAAATCCCGCTAAGCGCGTAAGACGAATTTATATTCGCGTTAAAGAGCGCTGGAATAATTATCTTGTCCCTTGCGTCTATTATGTTTACGCCCGGGTATCTTGTATAGATGCTGCGGTCGGAGACCAGGTCGTTGTAATAATCGATCTGGTGAATTACGTTATTTTTGATGACGATATTATAATACCCGACATTGTCGTCCTTGTCGAAAGTAAGAACCAACGCGTTTTTAAGTATTAAATATCTGTCCATCGTTTAATTTTATAAATCTTCTATAATATATTCTTCGTCGATCAAAAATTCACTGTCATACAGCGTATTTTTTCCGTTTTCAAATACCGCGTACTGGAATCCGCTCCTGACGCTGTACGCGCCGTGCTCGCCTTTGTTGTTGAGCGCTATGAACCCGACCTGAAAAACGTGGTCGCGGTTCTTGCTCGAAAGCAGGTTAAGTTTTACGACTCTCTGTACGGCAACCCTGCATGCTTCCGTAGGGTTTAGGCCCATTCTCATCATTTCGACAATAAGGAAACTGCCGCATGCGCGAATGCATTCTTCTCCCCTGCCTGTCGACGCGGCTCCGCCCACTTCTCCGTCGACGTAGAGTCCGGAGCCTATCATGGGTGAATCGCCTACTCTTCCGTGGAGTTTCCACGCCATACCGCTTGTCGTGCATGAAGCCGAAACGTGGCCGTTTTTATCAACTGCAACCATGCCGATAGTATCGTGATTTCCGTCGGCGTTTATATCTTTTTTCTTTTTCCGAAGAACAAAATCGTCTGTATGAATTTCTTCCGGTCCTGTTTTATTCGACGCTTTCCACTCGATATATCTTTTCAGAGAGTTTTCAGTCATCAGGTTCTGCGGCTTGAATCCGTTTTTAATCGCATAGTCGTAGGCGCCGTCGCCCGCGAGGACCATATGTTCGGTATTTTCCAGAATCAGTCTCGCGAGGCTGATAGGATTTTTTATATTTTCCACGCATATTACCGAGCCCGCTCTGGCTTTCCAGTCCATTATCGCGGCATCGAGCGTGACTCTTCCGTCAGCGTCCGGCAGGCCGCCGTATCCGACGCTAAGGACCGAAGGATCGTCTTCGGAAACTCTCACGCCGTTCTCGACAGCGTCGAGAGAATTACCGCCGTTCGAAAGAATGTCATATGCCGCTTTGTTAGCATCGACTCCGTGTTTCCATGTTGATATGACTACAGGTTTCATTTGAGCTTTATATCTTTCTTTGTTGTGATTTTTATGTTTGTGATTTCGCCTTCTATTACTTTAACTTTGAAGCCCGCTTTTTCCATGAGCGAGGCCTCGTCGGTTCCAGTGTATTTCTTTTTAAACGCAGTCTCAAAAGCTTTCATAAGTTTGTCGTACCTGAAAATCTGCGGCGTCTGAACGCTTGTAAGGGAATTCCTGTCGATTGTTTCCTTAACGTATCCTATTTTATCGATACGCTTAATTGTATCGTGCAGTTTCAGACCGGGTATTACACAGTCCTCGCCTTTCGAAGCGTCCATGAGCCTCTCGATAAGCTCCGTGGACAGGAACGGCCTGACGGCGTCGTGGACGATGATCCTGTCAGTCGGCCTGCAGTTGATTTTTTTAAGCGATCTGTATACCGATTCCTGCCTTGTTGCGCCGCCGGCGGAAACCACGAGCGGTTTTTTATAATCCGAGAGTTTGCCGAGAAAACTTTTTTTGCGGAGGTAATCCGGATGAATGGACAGAAAAACCGATTTGACGCGGCTGCAGGAAGCAAACCTGTCGAGAGTATGAAAGAGAATCTCCTTTCCGCGGTATTTGAGAAACTGCTTCGGCACGCCTGAACCGAACCTGATTCCGGAACCCGAGGCAGGAATGACAACGTAAAACTCCATCGGAAAAAATTTAATTGTTTATACGACCATCATGGCATCGCCGTAAGCGAGGAACTTGTAGTTTTCCTTGATGGCTTTCTTGTATGCTTTCATTACATCGTCTCTTTCCGCGAGAGAGCATACAAGCATAAGCATAGTGCTCTGCGGCAGGTGGAAGTTTGTAATGAGTTTGTTGACAATGCTAAGCGTCTGCGGCGGATGAATGAACTTGTCCGTCCATCCCCTGCTGGGCCTGACGTTCTTGCCTGTTATAACGCTTGATTCAAGAGCTCTTGTAACCGAAGTACCTACCGCGATTACATTCTTTCTTTTGTTTATTGCATTATTGATAATATCGGAGTTTTCTTTCGAGATTTCATAGAATTCGGAATCCATGCGGTGCTTGGAAAGGTCTTCGACCTCCACCAGCCTGAACATACCGAGTCCGAGATGAAGCGTTACGTATGCTATGTTGATTTTCTTCTGATGGACTTTCTTCAGAAGTTCTTTTGTGAAATGCAGGCCGGCAGCGGGCGCGGCAACAGAGCCGACGTTCTTTGCATAAACCGTCTGGTACATTTCCTTGTCCTTGTCGTTCGGTTCCCTTTTGATGTAATAAGGAAGAGGAGTCTTGCCGAGTTTTTCGATGTGTTTCCTGAAATCGTCCTTCACGTTGAACCTTACGATTCTGCCTCTCGAAGTCGTATTGTCAATAACTTCGCAGAATACGTTCTTGTTAAAGAATATTCTGTTGCCTATTCTGACTTTCCTTGCCGGGTCGACGACAACATCCCATATGTTCTCTGTTTCCGAAAGCTGGCGAAGCAGGAAGACTTCGATTTTAGCTTTTGTTTTTTCCTTATTGCCGTACAGTCTCGCCGGAAATACCTTCGTATCGTTAAGAACGAGCACGTCGCCTTCATCCATGAAATCGATAACATTTTTAAACTTCATGGATTTTATCTCGCCCGTATGTTTGTTAAGCACCATGAGCTTGCAGTTATCTCTTGGCGATTTCGGGCTTTTCGCGACCGCGTTTTTCGGGAACGTGTATTTGAACTGGGATAATTTCATGTTTTTACTTTAAGTTTTTAAATGCTTTTTTACCCGGGAACACGGCTCTTGAACCGAGTTCTTCCTGAATCCTGAGAAGCTGGTTATATTTCGCTATCCTGTCTGTCCTTGAAGCCGAACCGGTCTTTATCTGGCCGGCGTTTGTCGCAACCGCTATGTCGGCGATTGTCGAATCCTCTGTTTCGCCGCTCCTGTGGCTGATTACTGTCGAATAGCCGTTTGATTTGGCGAGTCTTATGCAGTCGGCTGTTTCAGTCAGGGTGCCGATCTGATTTACTTTTATGAGTATTGAGTTAGCGACTGATTTCTTTATACCTTCGGCGAGAATTTTCGGGTTGGTAACGAACACGTCGTCGCCGACCAGCTGAATTTTCTTACCGAGTTCTTTCGTGAGATTTTTCCATCCGTTCCAGTCGTGTTCGGAAAGACCGTCTTCGATAGAAATGATGGGATATTTCCTTACGAGGCCCGCGTACATCTTCACCATTTCGTCGGATGATTTCGAAGGAATGTGAGATTTATAGAATTCGTACTTTGATCTCTTGCCTGCTTCGGGTTTCGTATACATTTCGCTTGCCGCGACATCGAGTGCGAGATAAACCTGTTTGCCCGGTTCGTAACCTGCGTTGACGATGGATGTCATAATCACTTCAAGCGCCTGCTCGTTGGATTTCAGGCTTGGAGCGAAGCCGCCTTCATCGCCTACAGACGTATTGTATCCCTGTTTATTGAGAACGCTCTTAAGCGAATGGAAAATCTCGACTCCGCATCTGAGAGCGTCGGAGAATTTTTCAAAGCCGGCTGGAATTATCATGAACTCCTGAAAATCTATATTATTGTCGGCATGTTTTCCGCCGTTGAGAATATTCATCATAGGAACCGGCAGAGTGACTGAATCAAAATCTCCGAGGTACCTGTAAAGCGGCATTTTAGCATAAGACGCGCTTGCCCTTGCGGCAGCCATCGAAACGCCCAGAATCGCGTTCGCGCCGAACTTGCCTTTATTGTCAGTGCCGTCGAGGGCTATAAGTTCTTTATCGAGCTCTTTCTGGTTGAAAGAATCAAATCCCTGAAGTTTCTTTGCAATAATGTTATTAACGTTATTTACCGCTTTCATAACGCCTTTGCCTACAAAGCGTTTTTTGTCTCCGTCTCTAAGCTCAACCGCTTCTTTTTCACCCGTAGAAGCTCCGGAAGGAACGATTGCTCTTCCGAGAGTGCCGTCTGACAACGTAACATCGACCTCTACAGTTGGATTTCCTCTTGAATCTAATACTTCTCTGGCGTGAATTTTTTTGATTTCAGGCATTTTTCTATGTTTTTTCAGGTTTTGAAACCTTGAATATAAACTCAAAATTGCGGTTTATCAATGCATTAAATCCGGAACATTGAATATTGGATTAAAATATTGATTTACAGGAGTTTAATTAGCAAAAGACATACATATAACATATTTTTAACTTGTTTTTCTTAAAATAAATAAGAATATTATTTGTTTGCCAATAAAAGATTGGCAGGATAAGCATATATGAACAATATGATTGTTACAATTGACGGTCCTTCGGGCACCGGAAAGAGTATAACATCGAAGATACTGGCGGAAAAACTGGACCTGATGTATTTCGACAGCGGCTCATATTACAGAGCCGTGACGTACGCGGTGCTGAAGGGCGGCATAAAGCAGAACGATTTCAACGCGATATGCAAGACTGCAGCAGCGCTCAATCTGGAGTTCATTGAAAATACTGTTCTTCTCGACAAGAAAGACATAACACCGGAGCTGAAAGCTCTTGAGATAACGAACAAGGTAAGCCACATAAGCAGGATTAACGCATTGAGACGCATGGCAAGCGAGAGGCTGAAGAAGGTTAAGGAAGAAAACAGAGGTCTTCTGATGGAGGGAAAGGATACAGGCGTTACCGTATTTCCCGAAGCGGAATTCAAGTTTTACCTTGTGAGCGATTTAAGCGCGAGGATAGCCCGCAGGCATCAGGATTTTCTTGACCTCGGACAGAAGATCTCGAAAGACAAGATCGAGAAGGAGCTTAAGCTAAGAGACGAACTTGAAACGAGGAAGAACCCGATGGTGCTTAGAAAGGCGGACGACGCCGTAGTCGTCGACACGACGAACATGATAATAGAAGAACAGGTGAATTATCTTTACAGGATAATCACGAACCCTGACACAGAGTAAACAAAGCCTCCGCGTATTGCGGGGGGATTCAATAATTAAACTTCTGCTCGCTTTCCGGCCGGAAGCAGGAGAAAACAAGACCGGAAGTAATTAATATGTCACAAGATTTAAAACACCAGGCGGACGTCAAATCTGACGCAGCCGAAAACGAAAAAATCTCCACCAAGTTCATCTCCACAGACTACAACGAGGACGAATTCCAGAACATGCTGAAGCTTTACGAGAAAACGTTCAACGTAATAAAGGAAAACGAACTCGTAAAAGGCAAAATCGTGGCGATACACGGTGAAGACGTACTGATTGACATCGGTTCAAAATCAGACGGAAGAGTATCAATCAACGAATTTTCGAATCCCGAGGAGCTTAAAGTAGGAAACGAGATCGAGATTTTCCTCGAGAAGATTGAAGACAAGGAAGGACAGCTTGTTCTTTCGAAAAAGAAAGCCGATTCGATTAAGATGTGGGACAGGATTGTGGACGCTCAGAGAGACGGCACGATAGTAAAGGGAAAATGCCTCAGGAGAATCAAGGGCGGATTTGTCGTCGACCTCAACGGTCTCACGGCGTTCCTTCCGGGTTCACAGATCGACACGAAGCCCATCAGGGATTATGATGAATACGTAGGCAAGGTAATGGACTTCAAGGTGATCAAGATCAACAATCAGATCGAGAATATCATAGTTTCGCACAAGGTGCTCATCGAAGAGTCAATGGCAGGACAGCGCGAAGAACTTCTTAAGACAATCAAGAAGGGCATGACGCTGAAGGCTACAGTAAAGGCAATAACCGACTTCGGCGTATTCGTCGATCTCGGCGGTCTCGACGGACTCATTCACATCACTGACCTTTCATGGGGCAGGATAAACCATCCTTCGGATATAGTGAAGCTTGACCAGGTAATCGACGTTTACGTCATCGAATTTGACGAAGAAAAGCAGAGAGTTTATCTCGGTCTCAAGCAGCTTCAGGCGCATCCCTGGGACAACATTCAGGAAAAATACAAAGTCGGCGACAAGGTATCGGGCAAGGTTGTATCGCTTACCGATTACGGCGCATTCATCGAAATCGAAAAGGGCATCGAAGGCCTTATTCACATCAGCGAAATGTCATGGACGCAGCACATCACAAGCCCGAGCCAGATGGTAACGATGGGACAGCTTGTAGACGCGCAGATACTGAACATAGATTTCGATAACCGCAAGCTTTCGCTCGGCATGAAACAGCTTACGCCGAACCCGTGGCAGAGCCTTCTCGACAAGTTCCCGGTCGGAACGAAACAGAAAGGCAAAGTTTGCAACATCACGAACTTCGGTATATTCGTGGAACTCGAGGAAGGCGTGGACGGACTCGTTCACATTTCCGACCTTTCATGGACGAAGAAAATTCTCGACGTTAACGATTTCGTAAAGCTCGGTGAAGTTGTCGAAGTCGTCATTCTCGGAATAGACGTTGCGAACCAGAGGATCTCTCTCGGACACAAACAGCTGTTCGAAAATCCGTGGGACACTCTCGAATCGAAATACAAACCCGGACTCGAAACAGAAGTAAAGATCGTGAAGCCCATCGAAAAGGGAATCATAGTCGAACTTCCGGACGTGGTAGATTCATTCATACCCGCGTCGCAGTTATCCGTATCACCCGTGAGAAACTTCTCTGAACTTTTCAAACCGGGCGAATCACTCAACGCGAGGGTCATCGAATTCGACAAAACGAACAAGAAAATCGTGCTTTCAGTGGTTGAGTTCTTCAAGGACAAAGACCAGGAAGCAATCGACGCGTACATCAACAAATTCAAACTGGCGCGCAAGTTCACTCTGAAGGACGTTCAGGAAAAATCCAAAACATACGAATCAGAGCAGATCGATTTCAGGATTGAAGACATCATCGGCGACGAAGTTCAGGTCAATGAAGCTCCCCAGCAGGAAGCTCCGAAGACTGAAGAGAAGCCGGCGCAGGAATAATATTAAGTTATTCATATATACTAAAACCCGGGCAATGCCCGGGTTTTTCATTTGCGGAAGGACCGAGAATCCCCCGGAGAACAGAGAAACTCCCGGATACATATTATTCGGGGTTCTGCCGGCGCATGCCGGCGCGTCAGGTGGTAACACCTGACGCCACGACAGATTTTCAGAACGCTTTACAAATAGAATTTTAATGTTAAATTGCGTAATTTGAAATAAAAAATTTTGGAAAGAACACTACTATACGAAGGCAAAGCAAAACGGATTTATTCTATAAAGGATAAGCCGGGACTGTACATTCAGGAATTCAAGGATGACGCGACCGCCTTCAACGGCATAAAGAAAGAACAGATTAAGAACAAAGGCGTTCTCAACGCATCTATTTCCTCCGTAATTTTCAATTACCTGATAAAAAACGGCATTCCCACACATTTCGTGGAAAAGATATCGGATACGGAAATGCTCGTTAAGAAAGTAAAAATCGTGCAGGTTGAAGTCGTCTGCAGGAACATCGCGGCAGGAAGCCTTGTAAAAAGATATGGATTCGCTGAAGGAACAGTTCTTAAGGAACCCATCGTGGAATATTACTACAAATCAGACGAGCTGGGCGATCCGCTGTTCACGGAATCTCACATTTTCGCGCTTGAGCTTGCGACAGCGCAGGAAATGAATCTGATAAAGGAAATGGCTTTAAAAATCAACGGCCTGCTGATTAAATTCTTCGGCGAGAAAAAGCTGAAACTCGTGGATTTCAAACTTGAGTTCGGCAGGGACGAAGAAGGCAGAATAATACTTGCGGACGAGATATCCCCCGATACATGCAGGTTATGGGATGCTGAGACAAACAAGAAACTCGACAAGGACAGATTCCGGTTCGATCTCGGAGGAGTCGAGGAGGCGTACGAAGAGATCAACAAACGCCTGTCCTGATTTAAAACTAAAAGAATAAATTGTTTAAGATTACAAATTACGGTAAAGACGTTGTATTAAAAGTTTTGTTTGTGACGCTGGCGATAGACGCCGCGGCATTCATTGTGAACATAGCGGCCGTCAAGCTTGCTCTACTCGGGCTTTCGCTGTTTCTTTTGGTGTTCACTCTGTATTTTTTCAGGGACCCCGAAAGGAAACTCCCTGCTGGCGTGACTCCCGACACGATTATATCCCCTGCCGACGGCAAGGTTGTTCTCATAGAAAAAATAAGCAACAATTATCCGGGCTTTTTCGAAGGAACGGAACTAATGCAGGTAAGCGTATTTCTTTCCCCGTTGAACGTTCACGTAAACTGTTACCCCGTAAGCGGCACGCTTAAGTATTTCAATTACATAAAAGGAAACTACATCGTGGCTTTTGACCATAAGTCGTCCGAAAAGAACGAAAGAAGCGAAATAGGGATAGAAACCCGGAAAGGGAAAAAGATACTGTTCAAGCAGATAGCGGGATTCGTGGCAAGAAGGATTGTCATAGATTTGAAGCTCAACTCCGAAGTAAAGGCGGGAGAAAAATTCGGAATGATTAAGTTCGGCTCAAGAGTCGACATGCTGGTGCCTGTCGGCACGGATATAAAAGTAAAGATAGGCGACAAAGTCACGGCAGGTGTGACAGAAATAGCCAAGTTCAGATGATTGTTTCAAAGAAATTCATACCGAGCCTGTTCACGATACTGAACGCATTCTGCGGATTCATGTCGGTTATTAATTCATCGCATGCGGAATACGAGCAGGCGGTGCTTTTCATAATATACGCGGCAATATTCGACGTTCTCGACGGAATGGTGGCGAGGATACTGAATACTTCTTCCGATTTCGGAGTCGAACTTGATTCACTTTCCGATGTTGTTTCTTTCGGGTTCGCACCTTCATTCCTTCTTTACAATTTCTTCTTTAAGGATTACAACGCGATAGGAATAGTAGTTTCATCAACAGTGCTTGCATTCGGAGCCATAAGACTCGCGAGGTTCAACATAAGCCTGACAGGATTCACAAAGGATATTTTCTACGGCATACCGGTACCGATGGCGGCGCTTGTAATATGCTCTTATGTGATGTTTTACCACGACTCGGTTTTTTCCAAAAAGGCAAGCGAGATAATAATATTCGTACTGACGATCGGTGTATCGCTGTTAATGGTAAGCAATTTCAGGTATCCTGCTATGCCTTCTCTGAACAAGCAGGCTCTGAAATCAAAACCATGGCTTACTGCTTCGATAATACTCGGAGTTTTAATTTCAGTGGTTACGAAGGGTTATGCAATATTTCCTATCACAATAATTTATATTCTGTACGGAATAATAAATACATTCATTCCACAGAAAGCCAGACCGAAAATCAGGCACTGATTACTTCTTTAAGCTCGGCAATGAGTTTGGCGGCTTCCTCTTCCGTGTTATAACGTCCGACAGATATACGTATCGACGATTGTGCGGCTCTTTCATCAAGCCCTATCTCCAGAAGAACTTTTGAAGGTTTCAGAGAGCCCGACGAACAGGCCGAACCGCCTGACACGGAAATCCCTTTCAGGTCGAGTTGAACGGGCAGAAGGCCTTCCGGCACATTAAGTTTCAAGTGATTGAAAGTGACGTTTATAATGTTCGGCACCGAATTGTTTTCGCCAGAATTAAACTCAACATTCTTTCCGAATGTGCTCACCAGCCCGTTTCTTATTATTCTGTTCAATTTCCTGTAATGCTTAATATCGTCCTCCATCGAATCCCGGAGTATTTCGACAGCTTTTCGCAGACCTGCGATCGAAGCCGCATTTTCAGTGCCGCCGCGCATATCCCTTTCCTGTCCGCCGCCGTGCATATATTTGTCTATCCTTACATTCTCATCCTTGAAAAGTATTCCGATTCCCTTGGGCCCGTAAAACTTATGAGCAGACATAGTCATGAAATCGAGCCCGAGTTCTTTCGGCTTTACGGTTGTCTTTCCGACGCTCTGAACCGTATCGCTGTGGAAGAACACGCCGTGTTTTCTGCACAAGTCGCTTATGCTTTTGACGTCATTAACCGCGCCGACCTCATTATTCGCATGCATTACGGAAACAAGAAGAGTTTCAGGCGTAATGTGTTTTTCAATTTCATCAGGGCTGATAACGCCGTGCCTGTCCGGAGCAGCGAGAGAAACCCTGAAGCCGAACTTTCTGAGGTACATGAAAGTGTCGAGTACTGCGGGATGCTCAATCGCCGAAGTAATAAGATGGTTTCTTGATTTATTATCATTTGAAAAAACCAGTCCTTTAATTGCGGTATTATTCGCTTCGGTACCTCCGCTCGTGAAATAAATTTCTTTCGGCTTGGTACCGAGAAAAGATGCTATAAGTTAGCGGGCTTCTTCGATTATAACTTTCAGGTACTTCCCTTCCTTATGTATAGAGGACGGGTTACCGTAATGACCGGTAAGAAAGGGCATCATAGCCTCGACGACCCTTGTATCGGTTTTAGTCGACGCCGCATTATCGAAATAAATATTCATACGATAAATTAAACAGTAATAATATTTTAAAAAATCTAAATAATATGCTTTTATTTTAAAATAAATTTATTAACTTTAATAAGTAGCAGTTTTTATAATAGTTAATTGATGAAAAAAGAGTTTTTTTACATATCGAATTTGCTGTCGGTATTAAGGATGGTTTTAATAATCCCTTTGATATACCTGCTTCTGACAGTAACGGATAAAACTGCTGTTATCATAATTTTAGTCGCGATGTTCATTTCGGATCTGCTCGACGGGTATCTTGCGAGGAAGCTTAATCAGGTATCGGAGCTTGGCAAGATAATAGACCCGCTTGCTGACAAGGCCGCAGTAGTGTCCGTTGTTATAGTACTATTTGCCCTCGGCAGGATAGAGACCTGGTTTTTCATAGTTGTAATAGCGAGAGATGTTCTGATACTATTATTCGGGTTATACCTTAAATCGAAGAATAAAGTAGTGCTGATGTCTAACTATCCGGGCAAGTTGGCCGTATTAAGTATAGGAATAATAATACTTTTGTGCGTTCTTGACAGCAATAATTCTGAACTTTTAAAAATATCTATTCGTTATCTTTACTATATATCGGTAATATTAATAATTTATTCGTTATATTTATACTATAAACGGTTTTCAAAATCTTTAGGAGAAACAAATGGACGAAAACAACCAAAAAACGAGACCGCAGAGAATAATGACTCTCACTCGTAAGGACGTCGAAAAAAAGATGGAGGAGAAATTAATCGGCAAGAGAGTGACTCGCAAATTAATCGTAGATTCGCTGTTTGAATCGCTTCGCGAGTTAATAATGTCTGCCGACCCTGTAATAAGGATAGAGATAAGGGAATTCGGCGTATTCGAAGTCAAGAAAACAAAGCCCAAACCGAAAGCAAGAAACCTGAAGACCGGCGAATTCGTATTTGTTCCCGGAAGAAGGAAAATGCATTTCAAGCCCGGAAAGATTCTCAAGAATTTCCTGAAGGAAGTAGTCAGCGAATAAACCGCAGTTTGGAAGGGGAAACCAAATACTTAGGTATTGATTTTGGTTTAAAGCGGGTCGGAATTTCGGTAAGCGACGGAACAAAGTCATTCGCGTTTCAGAGAGATTACTTAATGAATGACGGTTCGCTGCTGAAATCTCTCCTTTCAATAATCAAAACGGATAACATCGAAAGGATAATAATCGGTTATCCCGTTAAATTCAGTTCAGAGAAAACACACATTACGGAAAACGTCGAAAAATTTTCGTCAGATTTAAAAGAATTCCTCAATCGTGAGAATATTAATTGCGAGATAGTATTTTTCGACGAACGTCTAACAAGCAGTCTCGCCCAGTACAATCTTGCAAGTTCAGGTCTTTCCAGGAAGAAAAGAAAAGACAAGGGACACATAGACACAATATCGGCACAGATAATACTGCAGGATTACCTCGATTATATAAAGAACAAAAAGTAATTTTCTTTCATGTACACCGTCGAACTTTACAAACTCATCGAAGAAGGCGAAGGCTCAAAAATCGAGTTCAAGCGGAAGTTTTCCTCACCACAGAAAATCGCAAAGGAAATGATAGCGTTTGCAAACACGAACGGCGGGTATATACTTTTCGGAGTGGATGATGACAGGAGCATTGTCGGAGTCGAAAGCGAAAAAAGCGAGCTTGACCTGATAGATACGGCGGCAAAATTCTATTGCGAGCCCGAAGTCGACTACAGAACGGAGATAGTACCCATAAAAAGCAAGGATGTAGTAGTCATAGAGATTCCGGAAAGCAGGAAAAAGCCTCATAAGCTTGTGGACGACGAGGACAAAGATTCGACGAGAATATACGTCCGGTTCAAAGACAAATCCGTAATAGCGTCAAAAGAAACCGCGAGCATACTTAAATATTCAAACGTCGACTCCCCTCCCATGATAATATCACTCGGAGAGCTTGAAAAGATGCTTGTGAATTACCTCGAAGAGCACGAAAGCATAACCGTCAAGGGATTCAGGAAACTTGCAAACATATCGGAAAGGCGCGCAAGCAGAACTCTCGTAAATCTTGTAAGAGCAGGAGTGATAAGGCATCACAGGATTGATACGAAAGAGTTTTATACAATCTGTAATTAAGAGCGAGTAGTTAGTAGTTAGAAGTTAGTAGTTAGAAGTTAGTAGTTAGAAG
>CAIKZJ010000075.1 GCA_903831845.1 uncultured Ignavibacteriota bacterium | reverse complement strand
TAACTCTTTATAGCTTAGATTGTCGCCGAGTTTCATGTTGTAATGGATCTTCACGCCCATCTGCTCGATGCTTTCGACTTCCTTGTCGATTATTTCATTCGGAAGCCTGTAAGGAGGAATTCCGTACCTTAGCATGCCGCCCGGATGCGGGCTGGCTTCGAATATCTCGACTTCGTGTCCTTCAATAGCGAGGTAGTAAGCTGAAGTAAGACCGCCGGGGCCTGCGCCGATGACAGCGACTTTCTTGCCTGTCGCGGGTTTCACTTCCGGCATGAACTTATTGTCCGATGCGAAATCCATATCCGTAGCGTATCTTTTAAGATAGTCGATGCCGACTCCGTTGCCTTCGAGAAGGTTTCTTCTGCAGGCGACTTCGCAGGGTCTGACGCAGACTCTTCCGCAGATCGCGGGAAGAGGATTCGTTTTCTTTATAAGACCGACCGCTTCGCGGTACATTCCTTTGTTTATCAGCGCGATATATCCCTGAACGTCAACGCCCGCAGGACATGTCTGTTTGCAGGGCGCAGTACAATCGGCGTAGTGGTTACTGAGAAGAAGTTCAAGAGCGGATTTGCGCGACTTTTTAATTTTATCGTTATCGGTATTGACCTTCATACCTTCAACTATCTTTGTCGAACAGGAAGGCTGAAGACCTCTCATGCCCTCGACTTCAACGACGCATACGAAACATGAAGAATAAGGTTCAAGGCGTTCATCGTTACAAAGTGTCGGTATCTCTATTCCGTTTCTTTTTGCCAGCTGCAGTATCGTTTCGCCCTGAAATCCCGTTACTAATTTACCGTTTAATATTATGTTTAATTTGTTATCCATTTTTCGTTTTCAGAATTAAATTAAAAGATTTTAATAGAATCGAATTTACACTTCGAGTAACAGTCTCCGCACTTGATGCAAAGTTCCTGGTCTATGAAATGCGGCATTTTCTTTTCGCCCGAAATCGCTTTCGTCGGGCAGCCGCGTTTGCAGACCATGCATCCGGTGCATTTGTCTTCAATAATTTCGTATGTAAGAAGTTTCTTGCAGTTCAAAGCGGGACATTTTTTGTCTCTTATGTGCGCTTCGTATTCGTCTCTGAAATATTTAATTGTCGTAAGAACGGGATTCGGCGCCGTCTGTCCGAGACCGCAGAGCGAACCGTCCTTTATCTGATATGCAAGTTCTTCGAGTTTTTCTATATCGCCTTCCCTTCCATCGCCTTCTGTGATCCTGGTAAGGATTTCGAGCATTCTCTTCGTTCCGACCCTGCAGAACGTACACTTGCCGCACGATTCCTTGCAGGTAAATTCGAGGAAGAACCTAGCGATATCGACCATGCAGGTGGTTTCGTCCATCACGACCATACCGCCCGAGCCCATTATAGCGCCCGTGGCATTGACTGAATCGTAATCAACGATCGTATGCGAAAGGTATTCGGGTATACATCCGCCGGAAGGACCGCCCAGCTGAACGGCCTTGAATTTCTTGTCGTCAATAATGCCGCCGCCGAGTTTATAAATGATGTCTTTTATCGTAATACCCATCGGGACTTCTACAAGTCCGCCGTTCTTAATCTTTCCCGTAAGAGCGAAAACTTTTGTTCCTTTGCTCTTTTCGGTGCCGTACTTGGCGTATTCTTTCGCGCCGTTCGAGATTATCCACGGGATATTCGCATAAGTTTCGACGTTGTTAATATTGGTGGGTTTTCTCCAGAGGCCCGACACTGCAGGGAAAGGAGGTCTTTTTCTCGGCATACCTCTCTCGCCTTCTACTGACGCGATGAGAGCTGTTTCCTCGCCGCATACGAAAGCTCCTGCGCCTTCTTTAATATAGAGGTCGAAATCAAATCCTTCGATGCCGAGTATATCCTTGCCGAGATAACCTTTGTCACGCGCCTGAGCGATAGCGATGTTAAGGCGCTTAATAGCCAGGGGATATTCTGCGCGGCAATAAATTACTCCGTCAGAAGCTCCGATCGCGTAAGCACCGATTATCATGCCTTCGAGCACTGAATGCGGGTCGCCTTCGAGCACTGACCTGTCCATGAACGCACCCGGATCGCCTTCGTCGGCGTTGCAAATAATATATTTCTCTTTCGACCTGTTGTTGTTCGCGAATTTCCATTTCAAGCCTGTCGGGAATCCGCCGCCGCCTCTTCCTCTTAATCCGGAATCCAGAATGGATTTGATAACTTCCTGAACGCCTATTCTTTCGTTCGCGATTTTTTTAATCGCCTGATAGCCTCCGCGCGCCTCGTATTCATCTATGTTTTCAGGGTCAATATAGCCACAGTTTCTCAGGGCGATTTTAACCTGACCTTCGAAATAATGGTCGAACTTTGTTTCAGTAGTATCTGACTTCACAATATATTCTTTCACCGGAGTGAAGTTAACTATATGCTTTTCGATTATCTCATCGGCTTTTTTCGAATCGACTTCGCCGTAAAGATACGAGCCTGTTTCGTCGATTATTTCGACAAGCGGTTCCTTGAAACACATACCTATACAGCTTGTCTTCTTGAGTTCAAAATCAAGATTGTCGGCCACTTTTATTCTCTGCAATTCTTCGTAAACCTTGCCTGCGCCGGCCGCAATTCCGCAGCTCCCGAGTCCAACTATTACTTTTGTTTGTGCCATTTATTATAAACTCTTTTTAATTCTTTGATATATTTTCGGTTAAACTTTTTTTCTGATTGAGGGTTTCTTTCCTCTTTATTTCCTTAATTACCTCGACTGCTTTCTTGCCGTTAAGTTTGCCG
Organism: uncultured Ignavibacteriota bacterium; assembly: GCA_903831845.1. GTDB lineage: Bacteria > Bacteroidota > Ignavibacteria > Tepidaquicellales > Tepidaquicellaceae > CAIKZJ01. The sequence goes on along the minus strand of CAIKZJ010000075.1, from coordinate 11,554 downwards.
TAAGTCTCTTCGCCTATCATCATCACGGGCGCGAGCGAGCAGCAGCCCAGACATGCGACGGTTTCGAGCGTGAAGATGTTGTCGGGCGTCGTGCCTCCGTCCTTGACTTCGAGAAAATTCTGAAGATCTTCAGTGACGGCTTTGGCGTTCTGCACATGGCAGGCAGTGCCGTGGCAGATTTTTACGATATGCTTGCCAACGGGATTAAGCCTGAACTGCGCATAAAATGTCGCGACGCCGTACATGTCGCTGATTTTCAGTCCGGTTTCCCTTGATAAAAGCAGCATTGCTTCCGGAGGTATATATCCGAAAAGATTCTGAGTGCCCTGAAGGAGAGGAATGAGATTGCCTTTCTTGTTCTTGTACTTTTTAATCAGCGGCTCAATCAGTTTCAAATCAACTTTAGACTCCGCTTTCGGGGCGGAATCTTTTTTATTAATACGCGTTACTCTCATAAAATTAATTTTATATATAATAATGAAATGATATAGAAGTAAATCTAATATCGATATTTAAAAATGAAAAACCCTGTGTCAGCCTGCCAGTTTTTTCTGTATTGCATTAGCCGCAATTCTTCCGGCTCCCATCGCCTCGATAACAGTGGCGGACCCCGTTACGATATCGCCTCCGGCATAAACGTTTTCCATCGACGTTTCGTTGGTTTCGGGATTCACCTCGACATATCCCCACTTGTTAAGCTTGATATCTTTTGCAGTCTGGAACAATATGGGATTCGACGATGTACCGATAGCAACGACGGCAACATCGCAGTCAATAATGAAATTCGAGCCTTCGATCGGCACCGGTCTTCTTCTTCCTGATGAATCGGGTTCGCCAAGCTGCATCCTTATGCATTCAATTCCCTTAAGAACGCCCTGGTCGTTTCCTATGTATCTTATCGGATTCGTGAGCAGCATGAATTTCACGCCTTCCTCCTCGGCATGTCTTACTTCTTCATGCCTTGCGGGAAGTTCCTGCCTTGAACGCCTGTACACTATAATGACTTCATTCGAGCCGGTTCTTATCGCCGTCCTCGCCGAATCCATGGCAACGTTGCCGCCGCCGAAGACAACCACTCTGTTGCCTCGCGGTTTCGGAGTATCGTATTCGGGGAATTTATAGGCCTTCATCAGGTTCATTCTTGTCAGGTATTCATTTGCCGAGAACACGTTGCCGAGAGTTTCGCCCGGCAGGTTCATGAACACAGGCAGGCCTGCGCCGACACCTATGAATACAGCGTCAAAATTCTGGAGCAATTCATCCATTTCAATAGTCTTGCCGATAACCGTATTGAACTCGATGCGAACACCCATCTGCCTGAGGTAATCAATTTCAAAATTTACTATTGATTTAGGCAGTCTGAATTCCGGTATACCGTAAACCAGCACGCCGCCCGCTTCATGCAGGGCTTCAAAAATCGTGACGGAATATCCTTTCTGTATAAGGTCCGCGGCGACCGTGAGTCCTGCAGGTCCCGAGCCGACAACGGCTACTTTCTTGTTCAGCCTGTTTGAGATTGTCGGAATTCTCACGAGGTCCATTTTCCTTTCGTAATCCGCGACAAATCTTTCGAGATTACCGATTGCAACCGATCTGTCTTTTATGCCGAGGATACAGAACTTTTCGCATTGTGATTCCTGCGGGCAGACCCTGCCGCATATGGCAGGTAGTATATTTCTTTCCTTAATCTTTTTCGCCGCGTCATCAATTTTCTCTTCGGTAATCATTCTGATGAATGAAGGAATATCTACGTTGACAGGGCATCCGTTAACGCACTTCGGCTCTTTGCACTGCAGACAGCGTCCCGCTTCAAGCTGCGCCAGTTCTGTCGTGTATCCGTAAGGAACCTCGCCGTGATTCGCCACACGAAGTTTCATGTCCTGCTCGGGCATTTCCTGACGGGGAATTTTGAGTTTAATCTTATTCTCGTCGGCCTTTGTCAGTCCGTGCCAGGTACACCCGTGTTTCATGCACAGGTAGAAAGGCAGGAGCCTGGAGAAAGCGGCGATAATAACCTCCGCAACCGGAGATCCGCATTCACCGCATATTTTTTCAGGTGTTATAAGGCTCTTCTTACATCTCGGGCATAAAAAATCATCGAGCCGGTCGTCCTGATTGATTTCTTTTGACGACTCGATATCAAATACGTCTAAATAAGGACTGAGCTTGAGGTCAATATCTTCACCCTTGTATACTGCCTTGAACTGCAGGTATCTCATATCTTTAATTTCAACGTTAAAGGTATTTCTGCAGTGCGGGCAATAAGTGTTCAGATAAGACTTGAACTTTAAATATTTTACGTCTTCGAACATACTTATTCAGAGTTATTTAATAAAAATTACCTTATAGATGCAAGAAGCGAGTCCTTCTCGTCTTTAAGATATATTGAATTTCTTTTTTCAAGTTCAGCGAAATCGACCTGATGTCCGTCGAAATCGGGTCCGTCAACGCAGCAGAACTGCGTCTTGTTGTCAACCGTAACCCTGCAGCCTCCGCACATTCCCGTTCCGTCTATCATAACAGGATTTAGACTGACCATCGTCGGGATATTGTATTTTTTGGTAAGGTTGCAGATGTTCTTCATCATTATTATGGGGCCGATAGCGTACACAAGTTTAATATCATATCTTTCGTCGAGATACTTCTGCATCGGCTGTGTAACAAATCCCCTTTGTCCGTAACTTCCGTCATCCGTTGTTATCACAATTTCATCGCATATCGCAGTCATTTCATTCGTGAGTATGAGAAGGTCCTTATCCTTCGCGCCGAGAATGCCTATTACAAAATTTCCGGCTTCCTTGAATGCTTTGGCCACATGGTGCAGGATAGCTATACCCGTGCCGCCACCTACCATGACGACCGTGCCGATTTTTTCCACTTCGGCCGGTCTTCCGAGCGGACCGACGACATCCTTTATTATGTCGCCTTCCTTAAGAGAGCGCATAAGGGCTGTCGTTTTCCCGACAACCTGGAAAATAATTGTAATTGTACCGGAGAAAGCATCCTTGTCGGCGACGGTAAGAGGAATTCTTTCGCCCGTCTCGTTAACCCGTATAATCACGAACTGCCCTGCTTTGACTTTCGCGGCAATTCTGGGAGCATTGATATCAAACCTAACAATTGAACCTTTTGCAAGTAACTGTTTACGGATAATTTGATACATTTGATAAAAATTAGTTTATATTAAAACCGTTAAAGCCCCCTAAGCTTCAGATTACCACTCCAGACTGTCTTCCAGTTTAATTTCATTAATATCGTCCTCGCTTAGACCGTGCCATCTGCATCCTTTCTTGGAGCATATGTAAAAATCAATCAGCTTCGAACGGGCGCTTATAGATATTGCAGCAACGGGTGAATGGCAAACCTCGCAATTCTTGTCGCTTGACATTAAACTTTCACCGCAGTGATAACACTGTAAATCAACTACCGGCTTGCCTTCGGCAAGAAATACGGTTGATTTAGAGGAAAACACGTTAAGGTACGGGCTTAACATTACAAAGCCCGTTTCTTTCTTATCGTTTACAAGTTGAAGTTTCAGCATGTCGGAATCTATAAGGCTCCGGCGGCAGTGCGGGCAGTAAGCGTAAAGGAACGCTCCGCTCTCGATTATTTCCTTTTCTTCGTTTACGGGTTCTTCAATCACCGGCTCTTCTATTTCCTCGTGCGAATGTACGGACTGGTATCCGTATTCCTGATACATCTTTCTGAGAGCGTTGTTGAGATCTTCAAATTCAACGTTGTGATTCTTGCATCCGCTCCTCGAGCAGAAATTAATCTTTCCTCCCATATCCATTATGAGAGTGACCATTGAAGCCTTGCAGACATTGCACTGCGCTTCCGTATTTACGTCCTTTCCGCAGTGCGGACAAGAGAATACAGCAAGCTCGTCTTTGGGTGTTTCCACAGAACATATATAATTATAACTTCCGTATATCGAACTGAGGTTAATGTCGCCTTTTTTCTTTCCGATGTCAATATGAAGCATTATGCTCGCTTCGTTGTCAACGAGATTCTCAGAATCCATTAAAGTGTGTCCGCAATGGGGGCAGTTCAGGTTGAGTGATAAAAAATTATACATAATTCGACTCCGTATATTTATGAGATAGATATGATTTTTAGGGAAATCATTTCAAACAGTAAATTTGATTAAATATAGAAAATACCCCTTAAAATAAATATGCAATATTTAATAGTAGAAATATACCTTGACTTTTAAATCTGCACTGTTTATGCGTTTAAACTCAATAAGTTATGTTCATACGGACATAACCGTAACTGAAATCCTTCTTGAACGATTTGGTTATGTTATTGTCGATATTATACACATAAACCAGGTCAAAAGTATAATTTCTTATTGGAATGAATCTGAAATTAAGCGTAAGGTTATTTGAATTTACACGTTCCCCGTCCAGGAAACGCGCATAATCATCGTCTATATTATCCCTGAAACCCTGCGAAATATCACCGCCGACGTTTTTAATGAGATTGCCGAATTCATCGTAGATATTGTTGCCCTTCCGTATGAACCTGTATTCGATTCCGGCCCTTCCCCAGTCGGAAATGTTATATGCGAGCTTCGTGCATATTTCATCGGAATTTGGCCCAATTCTGTGTCCGAGGTTTATTCCGTAAGCGGTATAATTATCCTTAATATCATAGTGCGAATAGACATACGGCCGTATTTTCGTGTATTCCGCGATGAATGTCAGGTCGGGGATGGACAAAGGTTCATATATAAAAGTGCCGATCTGATATGCGATTTTCTCCGTCTTGTTGATTTTTCCCGTAGCGAATCCGAAAAGCTCGTCATCATCTATATAGAGCGTACCCTGAAGTTCAACATTTTTAAGGAATCTGGTCTGGAAATCGAGAACAAAGTTTTTGTTATCCCTGTCCTGAAGCGATTTTTCCGCAAAGGGCCAGAACATTATCGGATTAAGATACGCGAAATCGATTCTGCCGTTATATACGATACTCGTTGAAATTGCGGCGTCAAACAAATCCGGTAATGCAATTTTAAGTCTTTGCATCGATATGTATTTTGTATATCTGTCATCGCGAACGGGCAAGAAATAACCCACAGTAGAAGCATACATTGCAGTATATCTGATCACGCCGTACTTCGCATTCAGTTTAAGATAATCCAGGTCGGGACCGTCGCCCGAAAGCATGGTTTTGCTTCCGTATCCGTACCCGAAAGTCGTTTTCTCCCTGCCGAACTGCACAGAGATTCCGAACTTTTCAAGCGGCTCGATATAATATTTAAGATATGCCGAAGTGTAATCATAATTTCTTAGTTTCTCCTTGTCCTCGTTAAACTTATAGTCGATTTTCATTCTCGGCTCCATTAACGGACCGAGGTCTTTCTGTCCGAACATCATTCCTTTGCCCCATTCCAAATAATATCCGAGGTGGTTGAAAAGCGTACCGCGGGCAGCAAGTCCTCCGTCCATCATAAGAGTATTAATATCTCTGTCGGGTTTTATCTCGTGACCGGCATAAACATTTCCGAGTCCTTCCACAAAAATATTATTTCCCGGATTACCGGAAGAAAACATATATTTTTGCTTGTTCGAGAAGAAGCCGTCAAGATTGTCCGTAAACTTCCTGCCGCTCCCGAACATATTCCATGTATTGCCGCTGTTTGATTCCCCGGGTATGTATTCGACTTTGTACTTTTCGAGCAGATCTTTTTCCGTCCTGGTAAGACTGTTTTTCTTAAGGTCAATCGTTTTAAGGAAATCTGCGACTTCGAACCTTGAAAGGTTGGGATTATCATCATCGTAGTGTATAATTTTTTTCACGCTCATTTCCTTCAGGAAATCATACACGGGGAAATAAAGCGGTACATTTTCAACCTGCGCAAAAGCCCGTGCCGCTGCGAAAAATACAAACAAAACGATAATGATTTTTTTCATGGTTTATTCTGATTGTTGACGGAAAATAGCAAATAATTATACGATATTTCAGTGAATTGGAAGTGGGACAAGGGAAACAACGGTATGAACAATTCTCTTTTATTCCCCAAATTGCAACATTAAAGGGCAATCTTCGTGCCATACAATCACTTTATTGAAATGAAATTTTCCTCCGTTACATTGACAATGAGTTTTTTTTATATTAATATTAAAGCAGTTAAGTACAGGGTAACATTCCGCATCATTTTCAATCATTTCTTTCCCTGTTTTTCAGACAGATATGTTTTCATCAGCCGGGTCAAGGGTCGGGCAAAACCATATCTACCATTTTAAATGAATATCTCAGTGAAGGGTAAAATTGACGGAGCATTCCGGCTCGGAGTGATTTTATTTATTGCATTAATTCTGACTAACTCCGGAGCTTTTGCGCAGCTTTCCGGTGATAAGTTTATCCCCGGAGATTATCCCAGTATCAAATGCGCAATCATCGACCTTAATTCCCAGGGCGCAGCCCCCGGAGGCGTTACGTTTAAAGTGAGCCCCGGATTTGCCGACACATTATGGAGTCTTGACAGCACATCGATAAACATCACAATAAACAAGCCCGGATTTTCAAACCCCGTCGTTTTCCAGAAAAACGGATTCGGAAATAATCCGATGATTATAACGTCTTCTTCAGGTACCGGTACATACAGCGGGTCATCCATAGGCGGTTACGGAGACGCGATTCTTCGTATAATCGGCAATGATTATATCACGTTCGACGGCTTCGATCTTGTCGATTCATACACGGGGACCGACAGGGCCCTTCTTATTGAATACGGATTTCAGATACTCCGCAGCAACAGGTCGGACGGATGCAAGAACATACAATTCGTAAACTGCGGCATTATACTCAACGGTCAGTATTTATATTCACAGGGAATAGGAATCCTTAATTACAACGGCTCGGGTTCTTCAACCAATCCGCGCGATTATGATGGAAGGCATGAAAATATATTTATTGACGGAAACGATATAAGGAAGGTAAACACCGGCATCGTGTGCCTTGGATATAATCACACCACGGCGCCTTATCATTTTTACGAGAACAATATTCAGATAGGCACGGCATCAGCTAATTCGATACAGCTGCCCGGCGGAAGCGGAACGACTTCTTACGGATTATACATATCATATGCCGACAGCATAAAAATAAACGGAAGCAGCATAACCGGTACGACAGGAGCCGTCTACGGCATTTATCTCGGGACTGGACTAAACTCAAGAGCCGACATTACATCGAACAACTTATATTTAAGCGACACATGCGCATCCGGAGACTTTTACGGCATCTATTCTTTATTCGGAAACAGCGGCACAGACAACTACATAAACATAAGCGGCAACACAATTCAGAATTCAACCTTTACAACATCATCGACAGGAAAATATTACGGCATATGCAATTCGGGTTTCCCGTATTCGCTTGCTGTCAATTCGAACACATTGTCAGGAATAACATACAGGTCTTCAGGAACCGGCGGATTCTACGGGATCTATTCCTCGGCCGGAACAATTTCCAACGGAATAAGCATTTCCGGAAACTCTGTGCAGAACATACAGAATCTCTCGACAAGCGCAGGTTCGACATTTATTATCTATAACACAAGCACTGCAGGCGGAACGGTTAATATTTCCGGAAACAACGTGAACGGCGTAACAACATACAATGCATCCTATAATTATACGATCGCCCAGAATGCGACAGCACAGTCTTTCGTGATAAACGCAAACACTGTGGACAACATTACAAAATCAGGAAGTTCTGCAAGCGGGACAGTTTACGGTATATACATTAATTCACCCGTCACGCCCCTGGTAAATACAATAACCAATTCGGGAAACTGCATAAAGAATATAACAAGCTCTTCCACATCGCAGTTGTTCGGAATATTCAATATTTCCGAAGCCGCGCAGAAGCACACGAGCGAAGACACCGTTTACAATCTTACCAGCGTCTCGGGAAACAGCGTTTACGGAATATATTATTACAACGGCACCGATAACCGCATGCACCATAATTCAGTCCATGACCTGTACGCCGGAGGAACAACCGCTCTTACAAGCGGTATTTTCATTCCCTCTTATGTCCAGAGCATGTATATGTACAACAATTTTATATATTCAATAAACGCGCCCAATTCATCATCAAACCCCTCCGTCACGGGTATAAACATCGACGGGGGTTCGAATCATTACATTCAATATAACACTGTATATCTAAGTTCAACCGGTATAGCAAACGGATTCAGCACTGCATGTCTTTACATAGACATTAATCCCGGCGTAGAAATTTCCAACAACATTATTATCAACAACTCATCGCCGGGACCCGCGGGCATATCCGCCGCACACAGAAGAAAAGGCACGACGCTGTCGACGTTCCTTTCCAACTCAAACAACAATAATTATTATGCCGGGACGCCGTCAGCCAGGAACCTAATATTTTACGACGGAACAAATTCAGACCAGACTATAGAATCCTACAAGGCAAGAGTACTTCCAAAAAGGGAATCTTTCAGCTTTACGGAAAATACAGCTTTTATCAATTCGTCAACACAGCCATATAATCTGCATCTGAACCCTTCTGTTCAGACATTATGCGAAAGCGGAGCAAAGCGGATTACTTCGCCCGCTATAACTAATGACTGGGACTGCGATATAAGGTGGGGAGAAAGCGGATATACGGGAAACGGCACGGCCCCGGATATCGGAGCGGACGAGGGCGAATTCACTCCCGCAGTCCAGATGTCATACGGATCTTCGACGACGATGCAGACATCAGGATATGTCTACGCAGGAAACAGGAATCAGGAAATAATGAGAATTGAGATAGTGACTTCCGGAATTTCAAACGCACTGAATGTTACGGGATTTACTGTTAACGCGAACGGCACTTACGATATAAACGACATAAACGGCTCCGAAGCCAAAATATTCTTTACAGCAGGCTCTAACACATTCGATACTTCGACTGTGTTCGGAAGCGCCGTGCCCCAGCTGACTGATTTTGCAATAACAGGCTCCCAGAATCTTGTCGAAGGCACAAATTATTTCTGGCTGGCATACACTGTTTCAGCGGCCGCGGTTGACGGTAACGCGGTCGACGGCGAGTGCATCAGCATGGACATATCCGGTATTACCAGAAATCCGGCCGTTACTGCCCCGCCGGAATTCAAGACTGTTGCGGGGCTCATGTCCGGAACATACTATGTCGGGCAGGGACAGTCGTTACCGAATTTCACCACGCTGACACAGGCATTTCATAATGCCGAAAACAGGGGTATCTCCGGACCCGTTACTTTCATGCTGACAAATCCCCCTGGTGTACCTTACAGTCCGGCTAACGGAGAGAACATTCCGCTCGTATTAAATACTATTCCCGGCGCCGGTCCGCTTAACACCGTAACGGTAAAGCCGAACGCAGGAAACCAGTCTGTCATCTCCGGCAGCAGTCCGAGCGCGGTAATAAAATTTTACGGAGCCGACTACGTGATATTTGAAGGCTCGAACAATAAATCAGGAACCCGGGATCTTACGATCTGCAACAACAGCGCAGCCGCAAACACTTCCGCAATATGGTTCACGAGTCTCGGCACGGGCAAGGGTTCCGCAAATGACGCAATAAGAAACTGCAATATTCTTTGCGGTTCAAACACGTCCGAAACATATGCTGTCTTCTCGGGCGGGATGATATTCGGACAAGCCGGCGCAGATAATGATTCGATTTCCTTCACAGGGAATTATATTTACAGGTCTATGTACGGAATTTATTTGTACGGAAACTCACAGACCTCTGACCGCTGCAAAATAAGCGGAAATACGATAGGCGCGCCTGCCGGTTCAACGGCAGATTACATAGGTTATTACGGAATTTACTCGACATACTGCACCTATGCGGAGATTTCAGGAAACGTCGTCAGGAACATGATAAGCGAGAATTCACAGATGAAGGGCATAAACGTAAATCTCGGCACAGTCTCGTCCAGAATTTCGGAAAATGAAATATATTCCATCAGATATACAGGAATTGACGGTTCGGGAGCGGCAGGCATTTATATAAATACGGGAAACGCTTCGAGCAACGATACTGTATCTAACAACATAATTTATGACATTAAAGCGGACGGATACAGCGGAAACACTTACAGCGAGCCCTACGGAATCGCCATCGAAGGAAACACGGGACGGATAGCTTTATATTATAATACTGTCAATCTCTTCGGCGACATATCAAATTCGGGAAGCGGCTACACGGCAATTCCCGCATCATTGTTCGTCAACACAACATCGGGCAACCTTGACATAAGGAACAATGTGTTCATAAACACAATGACAAAGGAAAGCGTCCCGGCATCGCGGTTTTACGCAATATATTCATTAAGTTCATCAGGAGCTTTTGCAAACATAAATTATAACGACTATTACACAGAAGGTACGCAGGGTATTCTTGGTTATTTAGGAAGCAACAGATATACAATCGAAAGCTGGAGAAGTGCGACAGGAAAAGATGCCGGCTCGATTTCGGCAAAGCCAAGAATTAACAGCAACACTAACCTTAAACCGCAGCCGATATCGCCGCTTCTTTCGGCGGGCACACCGATAGCGAACGTACCGAACGATATTCTCGGAACCCCCAGAAGCGGCAGCGCGCCGACTATCGGCGCCTACGAATCCGCCATCGATCTCGCAGGACCGGATATATCTTTCACGCCGCTTTCGGACACGAATGCAACCGCCAACAGAAAGACATTCAACTTCGCATTTATAACGGACCCGAGCGGGGTGAACGAGATATCCGGAACCGCACCCAGATTTTACTACAAGAAAAACTGGCATGCGAACGCATATTCGGGCAACACAAGCGCGGCAAACGGATGGAAATGGGTTGAAGGGTTCTTCAACGATACAAGCTGGAATTTCACGATTGACTATTCTCTCCTTTACGGAGGAAGCGTCTCGGCGGGAGACATTATCCAGTATTTCATTGCCGCACAGGACAACCTGGAGGTTCCGAATGCCTGCATTTACAGAGGTGAAGCAGCCGGAACCCTTGTCAGCGTTGATTTGCAGCCCGGCAATTTCCCGATCACCGGCTCCATATACAGTTATTCGATCACTGCCGTAGTTCCGCTTGCAGGCGATTATACAGTGGGTCTCTCGATGTTCAATTTAATCACCGGAAGAAACCTGAAGCCTAAAAATTATAATGTATCCGAAGAAAGCAGGAACAGTTTAAACGAAAATTCAAACCGGATAAAGGAAAAATCCGAAACAAACGGAAAAGAAAAACCTCCCGTCAAGAAAACGAAAGTCCCTGTTACTGACAACGCTTTGTTCGAGGAAAACGGAAAAAACTACACCGGGTCTTTATATTCGCCTCTTACAAAGGAACAAAAAGTTAAGTACAATCTTTCCGACAGGCTGACAGGCGTATACGCAAATATCACTACGGCGGTAAACGACCTCAACAATTCGGGAATAAGCGGCAACGTAAGGTTCCTTCTTCTTGACGCGGCTTACGGAAATAACGGAACGCCGGAAACATTTCCGATTCGAATCAACAAAACAAACGGAGCGAACCCGCTTTCAAC
>CAIKZJ010000074.1 GCA_903831845.1 uncultured Ignavibacteriota bacterium | reverse complement strand
TGTATTTTTGAAAAAAACGAAGAAATGCACTAACTGGATTTATATAATCGTTTCCAAGATCAGTTTTACTTGTATCGGATATCTGAGCCAAAAGATTATTGGATAATATTAAAAGAAACAAAGTAATAATTAAGAAAATTGCGGTTTTAGATAAGTTTTTCACTTCGTGATATCGTGATATGTTAAAACTTCTGAGTTTAAAAAAAAAGGATTTTGGAATATTCCAAAATCCTTATTTTTTTGCTGTTTTTGAGGATTATAATATATAGTACAGCGTAGAAAAAATACACACATGTTTTAGCGTTTCGGGTTTCAGAAAAACTCACAGGAAAATCAGGAATACACTTTAAAAAGTCAAAAATTTTTGTTAAATTCATCGTTCGTAACAAATTCGGTCTGGCAATCTCCGCATTTAAAAACAAAAGAAATACAGCATTTCTTGTATTGACTTATTTTTAAAAAAATGCTAACTTGAAGTTTGTATAATTTTTACTTATTCGAAAACGATAAATTCTTGTTTTTATAAATGGCATTACGAAAGTTAAAACCGGTAACTCCGGCGACGAGATACTACTCGATTTCTTCGTTTGAAGAAATCCCGAAGTCCACGCCGGAAAAGTCATTGCTTGCTCCGCTGAAGAACTCAGGCGGCAGGACCAATCACGGCCGAGTCACGTCCAGATTCAGAGGCGGCGGACACAAGAGAAGATACAGAATCATAGATTTCAAGAGGACCAGTTCGGAAGAAGCGAAGGTCATTGCGATTGAATACGATCCGAACAGAACGGCACGCATTGCGCTGGTTGAATATCCCGACGGCAAGAAGTCGTACATCATCGCGCCCGACGGCGTGAAGGTTGGAGAGATTATCCAGTCTTCGAACGACGCCGAAATCAAGACGGGCAACACGATGCAGATTTCCGCGATACCCGTCGGCACTTTCATTCACAACATCGAACTGAAGCCTTCGAAGGGCGCGCAGCTTGTAAGGAGCGCGGGCACATCGGCGCAGATTGTCGCCAAAGACGACAAGTACTGCCAGGTGAAGCTTCCTTCGGGCGAAGTGAGGATGATAAGGAACGAGTGCAAGGCCACCATCGGCGTAGTCAGCAACACCGATCACGAGAACATCAGCATCGGCAAGGCGGGACGCACGAGATGGATGGGCAGAAGGCCTCACGTAAGAGGCGTGGCTATGAACCCGATCGACCACCCGATGGGCGGCGGCGAGGGCAAGACTTCAGGCGGCGGACATCCTGTCAGCCCGTGGGGACTGCCTGCAAAGGGTTACAAGACAAGAAAAAAGAAAAATCTTTCCGACAAATATATTGTTAAGAAAAGGAAATAAGAAATGTCGAGATCATTAAAAAAAGGTCCATACTTAGATTTTAAACTGCTCGATAAGGTTGACAAGCTTAACGACAAGAAGCAGAAGAAGGTCATCAAGACCTGGTCGAGAGCATGCACGATTACTCCGGATTTCATCGGACACACTTTTGCGGTGCATAACGGCAACAAGTTCATACCGGTGTTCGTGACGGAGAACATGGTCGGACACAAGCTGGGCGAATTCTCGCACACGAGGACATTCAGGGCCCATTCAGGACAGAGAAAAGAAGAGAAGGCAGGAGGAGCGAAATAGACATGGAAGCAAAAGCAATCAAGAGATACATTCCTTCATCCCCCCGGAAAATGAGACTTCTGGTCGATCTTATCAGGAACAAATCAGTAGAAGACGGCGTCAACATACTCAAGTTTTCGAAGAAGCACGCGGCGAAAGTAGTCGAAAAGACTATGATTTCGGCGTATTCGAACCTCATTAAGAAGCTCGACACGGGAAGGCTGAACAGGAACGAAGTTATGATAAAGGAAGCGTTCGTAGACGGCGGACCCGTTCTCAAGAGAATGCTCCCGGCACCGCAGGGAAGGGCATACAGGGTAAGGAAGCGCTCGGCGCATCTCACGATAATCGTGGAAAACATTGAACAAAAAAATTAAAAAATTAAATTTTTAGGAGATTCTTTGGGACAGAAGACAAATCCGGTTGGTTTCAGATTAGGGGTCATAAACACATGGGACTCCAATTGGTATGATGAAAAGAGCTTTTCTCACAAGCTGAAGGAAGACTCGCTTATCAGGGGTTATTTGAGAAAGAGGCTCGAAAAAGCCAGCGTAGCTAAGGTCTTGATAGAAAGAACGTTAAAGAAAATCACTTTGACTATCAGCACGTCCAGACCCGGGTTCGTTATCGGAAAGAGCGGAAAAGAGATCACGCAGCTTGAGAACGAAATCAAGCAGATAACCAATAAGGAAGTAAAGATAAACGTTGAGGAAATAAAGAAGCCCGAGTTAAGCGCTCACCTGGTGGCGGAAAACATCGCATCGCAGCTTTCGAGCAGGGTATCGTTCAGAAGGGCGATGAAATCGGCAATAACCTCGTCCATGAGAATGGGCGCGGAAGGCATCAAGGTAATGTGCAGCGGAAGGCTCGGCGGCGCCGAAATAGCGAGGTCGGAGCAGTACAAGGAAGGAAGAATTCCTTTACAGACATTAAGAGCGGATATAGATTACGCGTCGGTAACGTCGCACACGATATACGGAGCAATCGGTGTAAAGGTCTGGATTTGCAGAGGCGAAAAACTCACTAAATAAAGAAAATAATCGGAGTATATAAGTTATGTTAATGCCCAAGAGGGTTAAGTTCAGAAAGACCCAGAAAGGAAACAGAAGAGGAAAGGCCGGAAGAGGCAACCTCGTAGCGTTCGGTTCATTCGGAATGAAGGCAATGGAAGCCGCGTGGATAACGGACAGACAGATAGAAGCGGCCAGAATCGCGCTTACAAGGTTCATGAAGAGGGACGGAAAAGTATGGATAAGGATATTTCCGGACAAGCCGGTAACGAAGAAGCCCGCCGAAACCCGTATGGGTAAGGGAAAGGGCGCGCCCGAGTACTGGGTAGCTGTAATTCAGCCGGGAAGGATAATGTTCGAGGTTGACGGCGTCACTGACAAGGTGGCGGAAGAGGCGTTCAGGCTTGCATCTCACAAGCTTCCGATAAAAACAAAGTTCGTAAAAAGAATAATATAACATAATAAAGAATATCATGAAGTTTTATCAGATAAAAGACATGGCGACACCCGACCTGAAGATAGCGCTGAAGGAATCGACGGAAGCGCTCGAGAATTTCAGGTTCCAGCACGCGTCGGGGCAGCTTGAGAATTACAAGGCGATGCTGAACACGAAGAAGGACATAGCGAGAATGCTCGGCGTACTGCGTCAGAGAGAGTTAGCAGAAAAAAAGAATTTAAAGAAATAACAATATAATATCTTAATGAGCGAAGAAAAAAAGGTTACGGAAGTCAAAAAAAGATTAACTTCGAGAAAATCGAGAATCGGCGTGGTAATCAGCAACAAGATGGACAAGTCCATAGTTGTCGCGATAGAGAAGAGAATGCAGCATCCTCTTTACAAGAAGTTCTTCAAGAAGACCACGAAGTTCATGGCGCACGACGAAAAGAACGAATGCGGAATCGGGGACACGGTGAAGATAATGGAGACAAGGCCGCTTAGCAACAGGAAACGCTGGAGACTCGTCGAAATCGTAGAAAAAGCGAAATAACAATAAATAAAACAGTAAAGATAAATAAACTATGATACAGGAAGAAACAAATCTTACGGTTGCGGATAATTCAGGAGCGAAGTCTGTCAGGTGCATCAGGGTACTGGGCGGTTCGGACAGAAGGTACGCGAGTCTGGGTGACATAATAGTCGTTTCCGTAAAGTCGGCGATACCCGGCGGCACGGTAAAGAAGGGCGAGGTTTCGAGAGCGGTGATAGTAAGGACCGTAAAGGAAGTTAAGAGGAAAGACGGAAGCTGCATAAAGTTTGACGAGAACGCGGCGGTTCTCATAAACGCGAACAACGAGCCGCGCGGCACGCGTATTTTCGGGCCGGTAGCGAGAGAGCTGAGGGAAAAGCAGTTCATGAAAATAATATCGCTTGCACCGGAAGTAATCTAAAGGCATAGAAAAAAGATACTAAAATGATAAAAACAAGACTCAAAAAGAACGATCTGGTAAAAGTAATCAGCGGTAACTCGAAGGGTACAACCGGAAAGATACTTTTTATCGACAGGAAAAAAGGCAGAGTAATCGTAGAGGGCGTTAACATAGTCCACAAGCATACCCGTCCGACCCAAAAGAATCCTCAGGGAGGAATAGTAAAGAGGGAAGCTTCGATTAACATCACGAATGTTCAGCTGATTTGCCCCAAGACGAACAAGCCGACCAGGCTTGGAATGGACGTCGTAACCGACGCTTCGGGCAAGTCGAAAAGAATGAGAAAAAGCAAACAATCAGGTGAAATAATAATCAGTTAAAAAAATGGCAAAAAGCAAGCAAGATAGAAAGAAAGATAGCGAAAAAGTAGAACAGCAGGCCAAGGGCAAGAAGGGCAAAGACTCGAAAGACGACAGTTTCAAGGAAGAGAAAGTGCCTGTGAGATTACTCGAGTTCTACAGAACCAAGATTGTGCCTGAATTAATAAAGAAGTTCAGCTATAAGAACACGATGCAGGCGCCGAAGCTACAGAAGATAATACTCAACTGCGGCGCGGGCGCGGCCGTTACGGAGCCCAAGATAATCGAATCGACTGTTAAGGACCTCGAAGCGATAACGGGACAGCGTCCCACGGTCATCAAGGCGAAGAAGTCGGTATCGAACTTCAAGCTGAGACAGGGAATGAACATCGGCGTAAGGGTTACGTTAAGGAACGACAGGATGTATGAATTCCTCGACAGGCTGATAAACATTTCGATTCCGAGAATCAGGGACTTCAGGGGACTTCCCGACAAGAGTTTCGACGGAAGAGGAAACTATTCGATGGGCGTAAAGGAACAGATTATATTTCCCGAGATAAACGTTGACAACGTAGCGAGGATAATGGGAATGGACGTAACATTCGTGACTTCGGCGAAGACAGACGAGGAAGCTTACGAACTTTTAAAAGCATTTGGTTTACCGTTTACAAAATAATTACACAGATGGCAAAAAAATCACATATCGCAAGACAGGAAAGAAGAAAGAGACTTGTTGAAAAGTACGCGGAGAAGAGGAAAGAGCTGAAGAAGAACGGAGATTATGCGGCGCTGGCAAAACTGCCGAGGGACAGCAGCGCGACGAGACTGCACAACAGATGCAGCATGACCGGAAGAGCAAGGTCATATTACAGAAAATTCGGCGTGTCCCGTCTGGTTTTCAGAGAGTTAGCGTTATCGGGAAAAATTCCCGGAGTAGTTAAATCAAGCTGGTAAAAATAAAACAGGAGATTTTTTAGAATGTCAATGACAGATCCAATAGCAGATTTTTTAACAAGAGTCAGAAACGCGATAAGCGCAGGCAAGAAAACGGTCGACATACCGGCTTCGAAGATGAAATCCGGAATAGCGGAGATAATGCTCAAGGCGCGCTTCATCAACGATTTCAGCGTTGTTGAAACTGAAGGCAACAAGAAGTACATATCGATAAAGCTGAAGTACAACGACGGCGTGAGCGTAATCGAAGGGCTTAGAAAGATAAGCAAGCCGGGAATCAGGACATACAAGGCGGCTGAAAAGCTTCCGCGCGTGAGGAACGGACTCGGAATCGCGATTATATCGACGTCGAAAGGACTCATGACCGACAAGCAGGCGAGAAGCCAGAACATCGGCGGCGAAGTCATTTGTGAAATCTGGTAATAAATTAAAAAGTTAAAAGAAACATGAGCAGAATAGGCAAAAAACCAATAGAAATTCCGGGCAGCGTAAAGTTGAACGTAAAGGACAGGGAAGTCAGCGTGACGGGTCCCAAGGGAACGCTTACGATGGAAATGACCGGCGACGTGAAGATAAACGTGAACGGAAACGAAGTCACTTTCACGAGAGACAACGACCAGAAGAAGAACAAGGCGCTTCACGGTCTTTACAGGGCGCTTCTTATGAACATGATAGTAGGCGTAACGGACGGATACTCGAAGAAGCTTGAGCTCGTCGGAATCGGATACAAGGCTGAATTAAAGGGCGACCTTTTGCTTGTAAACATTGGTTATTCGCATCCGATTATATTCAAGGCGCCTGCGGAAGTGAAGCTCGAGGTGCCGCAGCCGACGAACATAATCGTAAGCGGCAACGACAAGCAGCTTGTAGGGCTGGTAGCGGCGAAGATTCGTTCATTCCGCGAGCCGGAACCGTACAAGGGCAAGGGTATCAAGTATGATACAGAAAAGATAAGAAGAAAAGCAGGAAAAACTGCAGCAAAGTAAAATTTTATAAGTTTAAAACAGAATAAAGTGAACAAGAACTATTTATCCAGAAGGCAGAAGATAAAATACAAAATCAGGAAGAGGGTGTCGGGAAATCCCGAAAAGCCGAGACTGATGGTTTTCAGAAGCACAATACATATCTATGCCCAGGTGATTGATGACGTAAACGGAAAGACGCTCGTATCGGCTTCCACGACAGAAAAAGAGATAAAGGCGAAGATAGAGAACACAAAAGGAAGAATTGAAAAATCGAAAGTAGTAGGAAAGGCGATAGCCGAGAGAGCAAAGGCCAAGAACATAGAAAAAGTAATATTTGACAGGAACGGATATCTTTATCACGGCCGCGTAAAGGCAGTCGCGGACGGTGCCCGTGAAGGTGGTTTAAAATTTTAACTAAATTCCTTATATTTATTAGTTTAAAAATTGACTATATTCTCGGGTCGTCTAATGGCAGGACAGCGGCCTTTGGAGCCGTTAGTGGAGGTTCGAATCCTCCCCTGAGAACGGAAAAAAGCCTGCTGCTGTTTTAAAATGCAGGAAAGAATAAAAAATATTCAGGTATAAAAGAGTAAATAAATATTTTAATGGCGAAAAAATACATAAAGGCAAGCGAACTTGAGTTAAAAGAAAAGTTAGTTTACATAGGCAGGGTCGCGAAAGTCGTAAAAGGCGGACGCAGGTTCAGTTTCAGCGCGGTCAGCGTAGTCGGTGACGGTAAAGGTCATGTGGGACTGGGTCTCGGAAAAGCAAACGAAGTTACTGATGCAATAAGAAAGAGCGTTGAAGACGCGAGGAAATCAATAATGGAAGTTCCGTTAAGAAAAGGCACGATTCCTTTTGAAATTATCGGCAAATACGGCGCGGCGAAAGTGCTTCTTAAACCCGCGACACCGGGAACGGGTCTGATAGCGGGCGGCGGCGTAAGAGCGGTGCTCGAAGCAGCCGGAATACAGGACGTTCTGACGAAGCTTCTCGGTTCGTCGAATCCTCACAACGTCGTGAAGGCGACGGTAAGCGCGCTCAGAAGCCTGCGCGACGCAAAGACGACG
>CAIKZJ010000073.1 GCA_903831845.1 uncultured Ignavibacteriota bacterium | reverse complement strand
TATTAACAGCGTCATAAAGAATACGGGCGCATCCGCCGTCGGACTTGGAAGCATGGTTGTTTACCAGGGAAAGGGTCTCGGAGTTCTTGTGAATTTTCCCGATAAAAATTCTATTAACATTTAATAATGAACGGTAAAGTCAAAGTTATTCATCTGCTTTCAATCGAACCATTAAAGAGTTTTTTTAATTACACGCCGGAATATTTCTCTAAGAATATACAGCAAATAGAGTACGATAAGATCGACAATTCTGCTTACTGGGTCGGTTATTTCAAAGACCACCATGTAATTTCAGCGCAGGAGCTTATCAAAAGCACAGATAAATTTGAAGTCGAATGCTGGCGGCATTACGGAAAGTACATTAAAGAAGAACATTCTAAGGTTGTCGACGGTATAAAGCACAGAATTTTCCCGGGAGTCAGTTTCACTATCCCGCAACTGGGTTATTTCAGCTGGTCTACGCCTTTGCTTAAGGCCCTTGAAGAGGAGTCGAAGAAAAATAAGATCATACTCAATGTCAGTGTCGGGCATCTGTGGTTTCACATAATACTATTGCTGAGACTGAAGAAATTCAAGAATTTTCCTGTAGTTGCACTGCAGCGCAGCGCGGGTTTTAAAAAGTTTTACTGGGAACTTTTCGGGATTTTCAAAAAAATACTCAAGTGGTATTATCTTCTTGAATACAAACTTGAACTTAAGTCGCTTAAAAACGTGGACTTTTACTTTTCAGGATCGATGGTCGAAAAAAAATTCATGATGAACGAGCTTGGCATGAATAACGTGGACTTCATGATGGAAGGGGTTGATTTTGAAATGTTTAAACCTTCGGAAAGAAAGTATGAGCTGCGGGATAAGCTTAAACTTCCCAGAGACAAGAAAGTTCTTCTTGCAATCGGAAATTTCAAAAGCAATGATTATGGATATGACAGGCTCATAAGGTGTTACAGAGAGATAAAAAAAATGTGCGATGACCTTGTGCTGGTGGTAATAGGGGGCTATAAAGATCAGGATGTTTATCAGCCGGGGATAGACGCCGGTGCTATTATGATTGAACGTATACCGAAAGAAGAACTTCTTGATTATTATCTCACTGCGGATTTTTTCACGCAGGCAATATTCCCTGAAATCCTCGTGAACTTCGGAGGTTTCGGGTCGGCTATGTGCGAAGCGCTGGCATGCGGGCTGCCTGTAATAAGCAATAATATTATTCATTTCCCGGGTACAGATGAAGAAAGAGACAAGATAGGCATGACGATGTGGAGCGAGGAAATATTTATCAAAAATGTAATGTACATGAAGGATAATCTTGATAAATACACCGAAGTAAGGCAAACAGCGATGAAATATCTCGAAATTAATTACACGAGGAATATTCTTGTAAACAAATACAGCGAGCTTGCCGCGAAATACTATGCAGGCAACAATAACCAATAAAAAATTATGTGCGGTCTGACAGGCAGTTTTAACAGCGCAGGCGCAGTCGATGTAGAGAAGCTGATAGAGTCGACTGAAATGATAAAATACAGAGGACCTGATGATTTCGGATATGCTCTCATAAACAGCGAGCTGGAAGTGACGGAGATAAAAAACGGGAATCAATCCGTTTTATCGTCTTACCGGAATTATTCAGGCGGCTTCGGTTTCAGAAGATTATCTATTCTTGATTTAAGCGAGCATGGGCATCAGCCGATGTGCGATTCATCAGGGAAATTCTGGATACAGTATAACGGTGAGGTCTACAATTATCTTGAAATAAGAGATGAACTAATCGCAAAGGGTTATAAATTCAAATCCGACTGCGACACCGAAGTGATACTGTATTCTTACATAGAATGGGGGGATGAATGCGTAAGCAGGTTTGAAGGTATGTGGTC
>CAIKZJ010000072.1 GCA_903831845.1 uncultured Ignavibacteriota bacterium | reverse complement strand
TTCAGAAAAGGAATCATAAAAGAAGTTATTGTTTTCGAACAGGATTTCGGCAAGAACCTTGAAAGGACAGGTTCGGCGAACATACAGCTGGTGGCGGACGCCTCCGACCCGAATTTCGCCAACATGGTTATCGGATATACTACGTCTATAATAGCCGATTACCAGGCGGAACTCTCGAAGGGCAAGACTCTGCCCGCGATGATTAATCCCGAAATTAAAATGCTTTACAACCCGAACCTTAAAAGCGTGTTCATGTTCGTGCCCGGACTTATGTCGGTAATCCTTCTTCTCGTATCGGCTCTTATGACTTCTATCTCAATCACGAAGGAAAAAGAACTCGGAACGATGGAAGTACTTCTCGTGTCGCCGCTCAATCCGTTCCAGATCGTCGTCGGAAAGGTAATACCTTATCTTTTCCTGTCTCTCGTTAACTCGGCTGCGGTGCTGGTACTGGCGAAATACGTTTTCGCTGTTCCGACCGTAGGAAGCCTGCCGCTTCTCGTTGCGGAAAGCACACTTTTCCTTATAACTTCGTTATCGCTTGGAATACTTATCTCGACAATCAGCAACAACCAGCAGACGGCGATGATGATCTCACTCGGCGCGCTTATGCTTCCGACGATCATACTTTCGGGATACATTTTCCCGATTGAGAATATGCCTGTTCCGCTTCAGGTTATCAGCAACATAATTCCCGCGAAATGGTACATCAGAATAGTAAAGGGAATAATGCTCAAAGGCGTTTCGATAGATTACATCTGGAAGGAAACAATTATACTTCTCGGCATGACTTTGTTCTTCATAACTCTAAGCATTAAGAAATTTAAAATCAGACTGGAATAATGAGGACTATACTCGTAATACTGAAAAAGGAATTCCTGCAGATATTCAGGAACAAGGCGATGATACCGCTTATTTTCTTCATGCCCCTGTTTCAGCTGCTGATTCTCTCGAATGCGGCAACGTATGAGATAAAGAACATAAAGTTCAACGTCGTCGACCTCGACCAGAGTTATTTCTCGCGTGAACTTGTTTCTAAGTTCACATCATCGAATTACTTTCTGCTTAATAAAGTATCTTTTAATATCGAAGAGTCGGAAGAGAGTTTCAAGACTCTGGACGCGAGACTTATAGTATATATCCCGAAGGATTTCGAAAAAGATTTCAGGAAAAACGGTAAGTCGGAAGTACAGTTCATTATAAACGCCGAGGACGCTTCCGCGGCGGGAATAATAAACAATTACGCCAACAATATCACAAGACAGTATAACGCCGATATTATTACGAAGTCATCTGTTATGCCCGATAAAACACCAATGCTTAACATCACCTATTCGAACTGGTACAATCCCGAACTCGATTACAGGACTTACATGGTGCCCGGAATACTCGTTGCGCTCGTGACTCTAATAGGAACATTCCTTTCGGGAATGAACGTGGTAAAGGAAAAGGAAATAGGAACGATAGAACAGCTGAACGTAACGCCGATTAAGAAATACCAGTTCATAATCGGCAAACTCCTGCCGTTCTGGATAATCGGAATATTCGAACTTATATTCGGACTTAACATAGGAAGATTTCTCTTTCACGTACCGCTTCTCGGCAGTCCGTTTCTTATAATGCTTCTCGCATCAGTTTATTTATTTGTCGTGCTCGCAATCGGACTGCTCATATCGACGGTAACGAACACGCAGCAGCAGGCGATGTTCATTGCCTGGTTCTTTATGGTTCTGTTCATGCTGATGGGCGGAATATTCACGCCCGTGGAAAGCATGCCCGACTGGGCGCAGTCGATAGCGTACTTCAACCCCATCGCGCAGTTTAACCGCGCAATGCGTATGATAATGCTGAAGGGTTCGCAATTAAAGGACGTTTTGCCCGCACTGAATTTTTTCATCGTGTCGGGCGTTGTATTAATGACGCTTGCTGTATGGCGTTACAGGAAATCTGAATAATTTCAAAATAATTAAATAAAACAACATGGAATACGGATTCACTAAAAAAGTAAAATACGGCTACGACGAAGCCGTGCAAAAAGCCACCGATACGCTTAAAGAAGAAGGATTCGGCGTGCTTACAACTATCGACGTAAAGGAAACACTTAAGAAAAAACTCGACGTCGATTTCGACAGGTACATAATTCTCGGCGCCTGCAACCCGCCTTTCGCGTATGAAGCGCTCAAAGCGGAAGAGAGCGTCGGATTACTGATGCCCTGCAACGTAGTCGTTCATGAAAAGGGCGGCGAAGTTACAATATCGGTGTTCAATCCCGGATTGATATCGATGGTGTCGGATAATGCCGCGCTCAAAGACCTTTCGGTAAAACTGACGGAAAAGATACAAAAAGTATTATCTAACTTATAATTTAATTCCGCAGTTATTAAATTACGGGGTCAAATTGAAAATCATTTATGCCCCGTAAAAAAATTGTTGTGTTAAGCGGCGCGGGTATAAGCGCCGAAAGCGGACTATCCACGTTCAGGGATGCCGGCGGACTCTGGGAAGGCCACGATGTATACGAAGTAGCTTCACCGGGCGGATGGATGAAGGATCCGGAAGTCGTTCTGCGTTTCTATAACGCCAGAAGAAGACAGTTGAAGGACGTCCAGCCGAACGAAGGGCATAAAGCGCTTGCAAAACTCGAATCAAAGTACGACGTTGTTATAGTAACTCAGAACGTCGACAACCTTCACGAGCGCGCGGGCTCGACGAACATAATACACCTGCACGGCGAACTTACAAAAGCCAGAAGCACCGTTCCTCCTTACAACGTTTACGACATCGGTTACAGGGACATAAATTACGGCGACCTTTGCGAAAAGGGCGCGCAGCTGCGTCCCGACATAGTATGGTTCGGAGAAGCGGTCCCGCTAATGACTGACGCGGCGGCCGTCGCGGCTTCGGCGGATATTTTCATTGTGGTCGGAACTTCTCTCGTTGTTTATCCCGCGGCAGGACTTATAGATTACGTCCCGCGCGAAGCGATGAAATATATAATCGATCCTAATAAACCGAATGTATCGGGCATTCACAAGAATCTTGAATTCATAGTCGCGAAGGCGACAGAAGGCACTCCGCCTCTCGTCGAAAAACTGCTTAAGGATTAATATGGCCGCGCCGAAAATACTCATTGCGGGTACGGGCGCTCTGGGCGGTTATTTCGGCGGACGTCTCGCTCAGAATAAAAACTATAAAGTTTATTTCCTTTCACGCGGAAACACGCTCAAACTTCTTAAGAAAAAAGGTCTTGCCGTTAAAAGTGTTCACGGAGATTTCAAACTGAAAATAAACGTCTCCGATAATCCTTCGGATTTCAGAGCTAAATTCGATTACGTCATAATGTGTGTGAAATCGAACGACACTCTTTCGCTCGTTTCTTCGCTGAAGAAAGTCACGACAAAGAAAACAATTTTCATTTCCGTTCAGAACGGAATATACAATTATAATATACTTAAAAAGGAATTCGGCAAACCGCGCGTTATTCAGTCAGTAAGCCGCATTGCATCAGAAATGCAGGGGAACACAGTAATACATACCGCGCTCGGAATAATCGTTATCGGTGA
>CAIKZJ010000071.1 GCA_903831845.1 uncultured Ignavibacteriota bacterium | reverse complement strand
TAGTCGCTAAGGGCGCTGGCGTCGAATTTCGACTGATACAGGCTAAGCGTTCCGTTGAGCGTCAGGAATTTCAGCGCCGAACTCCTTACAATAAAATCCGCACCGTACGATTTCGAGCCCGCGCCGTTTTTGTATGTCGTTACAGTGGTAACGGAATCGAGCACGTAGCTGTAACTCGTCATTATGTCGAACGACTGCCTGTAGAACAGCGACGTCGTAACAGTGATTATGTTCGAGTAAAAATTATGGTTTAGCTCGAAGGAGTTCGTGAATTCCGGCATGAGCTCGGGATTACCGTAGGATATGTATCTGTTGTTGTTCCTGTTCACGAAAGGATTCATTCGCCATATGTTCGGACGCGTAATTCTTCTGCTGTAACTCAACTGTATTTCGTTCGTGTTGCCTATTTTCTGCGACAGGTTTACCGTCGGGAAGAAATCAATATAATCTTTAGTGAAGGTGTAACCGTTTGTCAGCAGGTCCCCTTTAGTATGCGTGTGTTCCGCCCTAAGCCCCAGCTTTATCCTGAAATCCTTAATCTTCCTTGAGAGCGTAGTGTACAAGGCGTTAATGCTTTCATTCATTTTAAAATGGTTTGTCAGGTCGTAACTTCTGATGTAACCGCCCGACGAATAGTTCAGCGTATCGTAGACGTAATCGTTATCGTTCATCCTGTACGTGCCCTTGTATCCGGCCTCAAGCTTGAATTCTTCCGTTATCGGATTAGTATAATCCGCCTGCATCCTGAAATTGCTGTTCCTGTTTACGGTGTTGCTCTTCTGCCTGTTAGGCTGTGGTATCTGCACCAGAAGAGAGTCGTAGTACTGCTGGTACTGTTCGTTCGAGTTATCGTTGTTGTCGTTGCCGTAGAACAGATCAAGATTAAGTTCATGCCCCGGCTTTTTAAATTTTCCGTTATAATAAAGGCTCGCGCCGAGGTTAGTGAAATAACCGTTGCCGCTGTAGCCGTTGTCGTACAGAGAGGTCAGCATACCCGCGTCGCTGAATGTTTTGCTCTGTCCCGACATCGTATGGTCATACTTGAAAGGATTGAAGTTTATGTCAGTACCTATCGCATGACCCTTGCTGATCTCATATTCGGCTCCGAGGGTTCCGAACCCGAACCTGTTGTTCCCGCTTCCTGTTGAATTCGATTTGAAAGAATACAGCGGGCTGGTGTAATACGTTTCCGAATACGAAGTATTGTTTCTTTTAAAAAGACCGCCGCCGCCGTTGATGAAGAAACTCCATTTGTCTTTTTTGATATTTAGGCCGCCGCCCGTAAAGCCGCCGTTCAGCTCTCCCCTTATGCCGGAGAAGATGTAACCGTTGTAGCCGAGAACGCCTTCCTTCTTAGGCTGCATCACGATGTTTATTATTCCCGTTACGCCTTCGGCTTCATATTTCGCCGACGGGTTAGTAATTAATTCTATATTCTTTATTGCATCTGCCGGTATCTGCCGGAGGCTTCCGAATTTCATCGGCTTGTCGTCGACGAGAATAATAACGTTCGAGCTGCCGCGGAGCGTCACGTTATCGTTCGCGTCCACGTCGACCATAGGCACTTTTTTCAGGACGTCGAGAGCGGTGCCGCCCTTCGTCGAGGTAAGTTTTTCCGCGTCGAAAACTTTTTTCTCGTCTTCGAGGCGCATGTCGGGAGCGTCCGATTCAACCTTGATTTCGTCCGTCGAGAAACCTTCTGTTTTCAGTTTTACCGAATCGAAATTTAAACGGGAATTCTCCGCAAGGGTAATTTTCTTATAATAACTTCTGTAACCAATATAAGCAAAAGACAGACTGTACTTTCCCGGTTTAAGTCCGTCAATCGAGAAAAATCCTTTCTCGTCCGTTGCCGTTCCCTTAACCAGAGAGGAATCCTTCGGATTAATCACTTTTACAGTAACCTCTTTAAGCGGATTGCCGTCCTTGAAATCATAGACAGTGCCGGTGACGCTGCACTGCGAATATGCCGATACGGAATAAAGGGACAGCATAGCAAAAATTACAAACACGCTGAATTTCATTTTCATCTGTTAAATATTAAATACTGATTTACAATAATACCATTATTTGGGCGAATCAAAAACGCATTTAGAACATCAGATTACACGTTCTAAAATGCATAAAAAAAGGGAGCGCTATGCAGGCGCGCTCCCCTTTTCGTCTTTTCGGAATATGAATTTAATTTCCTGTTTGCTGAATTTCTGTTTCGACTTCCCTCTGTTTTCTCTGGGAGGTCTTCTGCGAGTCGGTCCTTCCCAGGTCGCCGAAGTTAAAAGTTACCGTCAGGAAAGCCGACCTTGAATTGGTCTTCTGATAGATGGCCTGCGTGAAATTGCCGCCAGATGATGTCAGGTAGAATTTCTGCTGGTTGAAAAGGTCGTTCACCCTGAATCCGATTATTAAATGCTTGTCGAGAAAGCTCTTCTGCACCGCTACGTTGAACATCTGCATCGGGTCGATCGATCCCTGCGAGTTCTGTTGTTTTCCGAAGTAGAAATACGAGAACGAGATATCCGCTATATCCGGTATAGACGCGTTCGACGAGAATCTCGCCGTCCAGGCGTCGTATGTCTTATCAAACTTGTTTGAAGGATTGTCGTTGAAAAGGTTCGCGCTGTAATAGCTGAAACTTCCGTTCAGCGACCACCATTTCGCGAGGTATCCCTGAAGTATGAGTTCCGTTCCGTACGTGTTCGACTTGCCGGCGTTCTCGGGTTTCGAGAGCGACACGCCGTTCGAGTCTACGTTCGTAACGAAGTTAATCATGTTGTTAAGGTTTCTGTAATACCCTGACAAGGTAACCGAACCGAACGGCAGGAAGCGCGTGTAGCCGGCTTCAACCGAGTTGATGTATTCGGGATCAAGATAAGGATTTCCCGAGCGCTTCGTGTAAGCGTCGAACTGGTCGACAAAAGGATTCAGGAAGAAAAGATTCGGCCTGTTAATTCTTCTGCTGTAGCTCGCCTGGATCTGGTTCGAGTTGCCTATTTTCTGGGACATGCTTACGGACGGGAACAAGTCGAAATAATTTTTATTGTATTTTTCCGTTCCCTGCATTATCGAGAAGTCGAGCCACGTATACTCACCCCTTAATCCCGCCTGATAAGTAAAATCCTTGTAACCGCCCGAGTAGGTCAGGTACGCTGCCGATACCGCGTCGCGGTAACTCGCGTCGTTGTCCCTTCCCGGAACCGGGAGCCATCCGCCCGAAAGTGAATCGAGATACTTGAAAGTATAATTCCCTTCTATCGCGCGTATGTTTGATTTAAGTCCTGTTTCGAGTTTCGATTTTTCTCCTAACGGATGCACGTAATCCGCCTGTCCGTTAAGGAAGTTGAAGTAGTACCTTGAAAACTTGTCCTGATAAGAAGTTACTCCGTTCAGATGGTTTGTATAATGAACCGGGCTGTCCTCTTTCCTGCTTGAATAGTTCACGAATGCGGTAAGTTCTCTTTCTTTCTGTTCGTACTTTTTCGTGTAAGTAAGCGTAGCGTCGAGGTTATAACCGTTTCTTCCGTCGTCCATATCGACAAGCAGACCGGAGTTGTTACCGGAGTTTATCAGGTCCAGATTGTTTTTTGATTTAATGCTTCTGTCGTAATAGAACACATTCGCGACAAGAGAAAGCGAATTTTTCTTGTCGAACTCGTAATCGGAGCCGAACGAGCCGTAGTGCGAAAGCCCTCTGTATCCCCAGGAAAGATTTGTGTTGATGTTGGAAATCCCGCCCTGATTGAAAACCTGTCTGTAAATTCCTGAAACGCCGGGCAGGTTATAGTTCCAGTAGCTGTAATTTCCGTTAACAGTCCATTTGTTCTTCTTCAACGAGCCGCCTGTCGAGAAGTTGTACTTGTCTTCAGTGCCGCCGTTAACCTTGACGTTTCCGTTATAACCCAGTTCGTTGCTCGGTTTCATGACAATATTTATAATGCCCGAGACGCCTTCCGCTTCGTATTTCGCGGACGGGTTGTTTATTATCTCGACCTTGTCGATCATCGCGGCCGGAATGTTCTGCAGAACCTGCGTGCCGTTGCTTAAAAGCGCGGACGGCTTGCCGTCGATAAGAATTTTCACGTTAGAACTTCCGCGCAGGCTGACGTTACCGTCGTTATCGACTTCAACCGACGGCACGTTCTTCAGCATTTCAAGAGCGTTTCCGTTCTTCGACGTCAGGTCTTTCTTGACGTCATAAACTTTCTTGCCCGCTTCAAACGTCATAGCGGGCGCTTCGTCGACCACGTCAATCTGCTGCGTCATTTCGGAGTTCATCTCAAGCTGAACCTTGCCGAGATTCACCTCTTTCCTGTCTTTGGAAACCTTAACATTACGCGCGACGGCCGTAGTATAACCGATATAGCTCACTTTGATGTTATAGACGCCTTCACTGACGCCGGAAACAAGAAAAGTGCCGTCCTTTTCGCTTGTTCCTCCTGTCACGAGCGAAGAATCAATGGTGCTGAATACCTGTATAGTCGCCGATTCGAGCGGCGTTCCCGTTGTTTTATCCGTAACGGTTCCTTTAACAACCGTGCCCGAAAGCGACGACTGGGAAAACCCCTGAAGCGAAATGAATAAAACCAGTATAATTGAAAAGATCGTTGTTTTTCCTTTGAAACTCATAGCCCCTCCATAAAATAATTTTCTTTCTAATTTATACGAAAAAGAGGCCTGCGGGGTTGCAACGGGAATTAAAAAACGCCTAAATACTGATATTTCATGATTTATTACATACGATTTGAACTTTAACCGGCTTATATTATGTTAAGACTCTATACTTGCTATTAACAAATATTTTACTGCTTGATACTTGCTATTAACAAATATTATTTTTATAATATAAAAACTTAATCAAGGGGGTCGAAATGGCTAAGAAAAATTTTTTAAAAACCGCGGTCCTTTCAGGGCTGCTATTTTTCCTCGCGCTGACCGCAAACGCGCAGCAGTACATCCTCATCGGCTGGAACGACCTGGGCATGCACTGCGCAAACAAGTATTTCGGCAAAGTTGCCGTACTTCCGCCGTATAATAATATATACGCGCAGATAATCAAGAAGCAGAGCGGAATGCCGCCGCAGATTATGACGACGGGATTCACCATCGACTATTCAATCCCTTACAACACTTATTCCGTGGGCAAGACGGATTTCTGGACTTACGCGCAGCAGCTGTTCGGGCTTCCGAATCCTCTGCCGCCGAACATCGGCCTGACGGGCAAAGGCCTCACGGGAGTACTCGACCCGAACACCGGTTTCTTCAGGGCGGAAGGAATTCCCGTCACGCCTTTCAAGGATACGAACCTGACGCAGGAAAAGCCGTTCCAGACGATTCATCTGGTAGCGAAGAACAACGGTACGACTGTGTCGACGACTGACTGCGTTATCCCTGTCAGCAACGAAATCGGCTGTGTATCTTCCGGATGCCATTCTTCGGAACAGAGCATACTGAACGGGCACGAAACAGTACCGGGATTCAACACTAACGGTCCCGTTCTCTGCGCATCATGCCACGGCTCACCCGCGCTCGGGACTACAGGCGACACTATTAACGCAAAATGGTTTTCATACAGAATACACGATAAGCACAAGAGTCTGCTCCCGGCGAATGATATCAACACCTGTTACAAATGTCATCCGGGACCTAATACAAGATGCCTTCGCGACGTGATGAGTCAGAACCAGTCGAACCCGCTGATCTGCCAGAGCTGTCACGGAACGATGTCGACAGTAGCGTCTTCGATTCAGGCGGGCCGCAAACCATGGGTGAACGAACCCAGCTGCGGTTCAACTTCCTGTCACGGCAGCAATTACGCCGAAGAAACAGGCAAGCTTTACAGGAATTCAAAGGGGCACGGCGGGGTATTCTGCTCCGGCTGCCACGGAAGTCCTCACGCAATAACTCCTTCGCGCGAGCCGAACGACAACTTACAGTCGATCAACCTTCAGGGGCACGCGGGCGCGTTAAGGGACTGCATGGTCTGCCACAGCACTCCCCCGACAGGACCCGGACCTCACGGACTTTTGTATTCGGGTGTGCATAATATCGGCTCTGCGATTCCGGAAAATTTCAGACTGTATCAGAATTATCCGAATCCGTTCAACCCGTCGACAAAAATAAAATTCGATGTGGCTTCGAACGCTTTCGTTACGCTGAAAGTGTACAACATTCTCGGAAAGGAAGTCGCAACGCTGGTAAGCCAGAATCTTCAGCCCGGCACATATGAAGCCGACTGGAACGCGGCGGAAATGAATTCGGGAATTTACTTCGCGAGAATAGTAACCGAAAAGTACACCGAAAACAGAAAGATGATACTCGTAAAATAGTTTTTGTTTTATTTATACAAAAACCCCCTTTCAAAGGGGGTTTTTTATTTTACAGCGGAAACAATTCGTTTATTTTTTAAAAGCTGCGCCGTAATAAAGCGCGTTATGTTCGCAGGAGTTAACGCATTCACCGCAGAGATGGCAATCGCCTTTAATCAGTTTGTTATCAATAATGTGTTTAACGGAAGGGCATGGAGATTTCTTCTCGCACACTCCGCAGGAAGTGCATTTGTTCTTATCCACGCGAATCTTCAGGAAAGAAAAATGTTCAAGCACCCAGGTTGCAAGCCCCATGGGGCAGATGAAATAACAGAACGGCTTGAACAGAACTACGCCTGCTAAAAGAATTACGAAGAGAAAAACTAC
>CAIKZJ010000070.1 GCA_903831845.1 uncultured Ignavibacteriota bacterium | reverse complement strand
ATGATTATTGAGTTGATATCGCTGTCGCTGGGAGTGATGTCAACATCGAGTCTGTCGTATAGTTTTACGGGAAAGAATATCGTCTCGATAGAATGATATCCGTCACCCCTCTTGTTCAGAATCCTCAGGCCGATGTTTATTTTCGCGGGAGCCTTTATAATCATGACATTACTGATTGTTTGTAAAAAGAAAAGGTATCGGAAAATTACGATTGTAATTAAAACAATACCTTTTCAAAAAACTATATTGCCCATTTCAGCAGTATCGAGCCCCATGTGAAACCGGCTCCGAAACTCGAAAGTATAAGGTTGTCGCCTTTCTTTACTTTTCCTTCATAAAAATATTCCGATACGCAGGAAGGTATCGTGCATGACGTCGTGTTGCCGTATTTGTGTATGTTGACCATAACCTTATCAAGGCCTACTCCCATCCTGTCAGCCGTTGCCTGTATGATCCTCATGTTCGCCTGATGAGGTACAAGATACGCCACTTCTTCCGATGTCAGATTGTTCCTCTGCATGAGATCGTATGACACGTCCGCCATTCCTTTTACCGCCTCCTTGAAAACCACTTTGCCGTCCTGATGCACATAATGCATTTTCTTATCTACCGTCTCATGGGTAGGCGGATTAAGACTTCCTCCGCCCGGCTGGTATAAGTATTCACCGCCGCTTCCGTCTATGTTGAGAATTGCGTCGATTACGCCTATTGACTTATCTTCCGTCGGCTCGAGCAGAAAACCTGCAGCGCCGTCGCCGAACAATACGCACGTATTCCTGTCCTCGAAGTTCACTATGCTTGTCATCTTGTCCGCTCCTATCAGAAGCACTTTTCTGCAGCTGCCGTTTTCGATGAACTGTGCCGCAGTCTGAAGACCGAATATGAAGCCCGAACAGGCCGCCGACAGGTCGAAACCCCAGCAATTCTTCGCGCCGAGCTCGTTCTGCACCCTCGCTGCAGTTGACGGGTAGAACATGTCAGGCGTAACTGTCGTTATAATAATTAAATCTATTTCATCCGCTGTTATACCTCTTTTTTCAAGTATCATCCGCGCGGCCCTGACTGCTGCGTAAGATGTCGGCTGATCCTTTTCAAGATATCTTCTTTCCGAAATCCCTGTCCTGGTCTTTATCCAGTCGTCGGTAGTATCAAGATAATTTTCAAAATATTTGTTCGAAACAACTTTGTCGGGGAAATAATGCCCAACTGCACTGACGTATGCATTGTAAGGCGTTTTTTTGCTCATTTAATTATCCTTTTATTTCTTTTGGTTCTTCAACTGTTTCATCCGCTGAATCCGAACCGGAAGTACCGCCCTTTACTCCTTCAAAGATGAATTCTTCCGTTCCTTTTTTCAGTTTTACACGAACTTTCGTATTTTCCTTTATATTGCCTTTCAGTATCTCTTCGCTTAAAGGATCTTCCAGATACTTCTGTATCGCCCTTCTTAAAGGTCTTGCACCGAATGTCAGGTCGAATCCCTTGTCTGCAATCAGCTCCCTGGCTGATTTCGATATATCAAGCACAATGTTCTGATGACTTAGCCTCTTCTGCATCTTATCGATCGTAATATCAACTATCTTAAGTATACTTTCCCTGTTTAACTGATGGAAAACGATAAAATCGTCAATTCTGTTCAAAAATTCAGGTGAAAAAACTTTCTTAACAGCGTCGTCGATTGACGTTTTCATCTTGTCGTACTTCGTTATATCCTTCTGATCTCCGAAACCGAATACCTTGTCGAGCTTTATGTCGCGCGTGCCAATGTTCGACGTCATTATCAGTATCGTGTTCTTGAAATCAACTTTCCTTCCGAGTCCGTCAGTCAGCATGCCGTCGTCGAGCACCTGCAGAAGCACGTTGAATGTGTCAGGATGCGCTTTCTCGACCTCGTCGAGAAGCACAACGCTGTAAGGTTTTCTCCTGACTTTCTCAGTAAGCTGGCCGCCTTCCTCGTAACCTACATATCCCGGAGGGGCCCCCACAAGCCTTGATACGTTAAATTTCTCCATGTACTCGCTCATGTCGACCCTTATGAGAGCTTCTTCCGAATCAAAAAGGAACTTCGCGAGCTGCTTGGCGAGCTCCGTCTTTCCGACT
>CAIKZJ010000069.1 GCA_903831845.1 uncultured Ignavibacteriota bacterium | reverse complement strand
GGATATCTGGTAAAAAACGGAAAAATTCTTGAAGCGGACCTGCCGTTCCAGAAAAGCATGGAGCGGTACCTGACGATATATCAGGAGGACTTAAAGAAAGCCGGGATAAAACTGAATTTAAAGGAATCGGACCCGACCACGATGTTCAAAATAGCGATGGAAAAGAGTTTTACTTTAATACCCGTTAATTTTTCAGGCTTGAGGATTCCCGCCCCGGAAAGTTTCCTCACTTCGGCAGCGGCGGATGAAGAAGGGTCGATGAACGTGCAGGGAATAAAAAACACCGGCATAGACAATCTATGCATTGCTTACGACACGACGTTTGACATAAGCGCAAGAATAAGAATATTAAGGGATATCGATCTGCTCGCCTGCGGAGAATTCGGAATAATATTCGGATGGTACCCGCCTTATCAGAGAATAGCATTCCAAAATAAGTTCGGATATCCGGACGGCGTAATTGCAAGGAACCTCGATGTGATTTCAGTATTGCCTTATCTTTGGTTTAACGACCCGGAAAAAGCTGCGGAATACGATGCGGCTTTACAGGACAAAAGCAGAAAGATACAGAAAGAAGACGAAGAGAACAGGTACTGGCTGAACTTAAAATCGAAGAATTTAAACGAGAAATAAAACCAGACACAAATAAAAAACACCCGGAGCAATCAATTGCTCCGGGTGTTATTATGATCCGGATAAAATTACTTTACTAATATCATTTTTCTTGTTTCCGTTACTTCGCCCGCTGTGAAACGGTAGAAATAGACTCCGCTCGGATAATTACCTGCGTTCCAGGAAATATCGTAAGTCCCCGCCTGCATTTTTTTATTCACAAGACAATTGAGAGCGCGGCCTGTTATGTCGAAAACGGTCACGTTAACAAATTCATTCTTGCTGATATCAAATTTGATTTTTGTTTCAGGGTTGAACGGATTCGGATAATTCTGGTAGAGTTTAAACGACGAAGGAGCGCGGCCGGGATTATTTCCTTCATTCAGAAGCGTACCGGGAAGAACGCTGTTGCTTGTCACGCCCATTCCCCATGATTTTATTACGCCTGTCAGGAGCTTGTCCGTTCCCGGACCGTCCTGATATACGCTCAGAACCCACTCCCCGCTTACGGGCATGTTGTTATAGCAGGAAAGAAGATACGAAGGCTTATAAGAACCGGTAAACGGCGCCCTGCCTTCTTCAATCGGCATCTGCGCTTCATCATCGAGCCAGGTTTCAATAAAGTTTTTTCCGGTACCGCCGACTTTATTGATTATCGTATCGGTAATGCCTGCATGGGTGATGGTGAAAATAAGATTTCCGTCCATTGAAGTAAGCACCGTATCAATACTTACATTCACATCCACGAGCGTTAATAATTCTTCGTTAAAAGCCGAGGGAATGACTATCGTATCCCTTACCCATTGATTGGGCTCTATCGGCTTATTTACGTCGTTTCTCTTTATTATGAGATTATCGGAAGTAATCATTCCTCCGCTGTTGACAGTCTTCAGGATTATTCCTCCAGAGCCTACTGCGAAACCGATAGTTCCGCCGTTCTGCATACAAAGACCATTTAACGAAGTGCTGATATTTGTTACCTGTCTTGTCCAGTGTTCGCCGCTGTTTGTAGTTTTGAAAATTTTCCCGTCAGCAGAAGTTATAAAACCGATTGTCGAATTCACAAAATACATCGAATTCAGGGGACGGTTGAAATTCTGCATGCTTTGCTGCCAGGAAGCACCGTAATCATCCGTAGTATAAAGAAATCCTTCATCAGTGCAAATCCATCCGTCTCTCTGGCTCGGTGCAAAATAAAGATCATTGATAGAATATGAATCGGTAACGAGTGACCACGAACCGCCTTTATCATCCGTTTTCAGGAGCAAATCGCCGCCTGCGTATCCGCATGCCATATTCGAGAAGCAAAGGCTTTTTATTCTTCCGGGTCCGTTATAGCATACGCTCCATACTGTGCCGTAATCCGTTGATTTAAGAATAATACCGTAATTCGACACGGGATTGTACCCGCATAAGATAACGAATTTGTCAACAGGAGTAAAAAGCATATCCGTAAGAATGCAATCAGGAGCCGGAACCGTTAACTGTTCCCAGTTAGCACCTCCGTTAACAGTTTTCAGCAGAACTGGGTTTCCCGAATAAGGATAACCGGAAATGAAACCTGTTTGCGCATCATCGAAACAGACGGAATTGAAAGTTGTTGTGAATGGCAGTCCGCAGTTTTGAGAGGACCAGTTATTGCCGGAGTTGGTGGTTTTAATAATTGTGTTTCCGGCACCGACGGCCCAGCCGGTGTTGTAAACGGGAAATGATACGGATTTCATATCAAATCCTGTGTTGTAGTTGTTGTACCACTGAGCAATTAAATTCGTAATCGTGAACAACATAATCAAAGTCAAGAACAGTCTCTTCATACCCTTACTTATTATTTTAGAATTACCCTTTAATTAATTATTTTGAGAACGGT
>CAIKZJ010000068.1 GCA_903831845.1 uncultured Ignavibacteriota bacterium | reverse complement strand
TGTGGTCGTAGTTCTTAACGTATATGAAATGATTGTTCTTGACGTCAATAACATCGAGCGTATATCCGTCAGAGAAAACGAGCTTGCCCGTATCGCTTACCTGTCCGCCCGATTCGGAATAAAAGGGATTTTCCTTGAGTATAAGGACCTCAAGATCAGAGCCGGCAATTCTCTTCGCCTGCAGAAGCGTCGTCTTCATTCCTTTTTCTGAAATATCATAAGGATTATAAACCGGATTCTCCGCTTTCAGTTTCTCGTCGAGTTCGAAAAGTTTAGTGTCGGCGAGAATTACTTCGTCTTTTCTTGCAGCTCTCGCTCTGTCCTTCTGTTTCTTCATCTCTTCGTCAAACTTCTTCATATCGACGTCGAAGCCCTGCTCGCGCGCCATTACCTGCGTAAGGTCGACGGGGAAGCCGTATGTATCATACAGTTTAAAAGCGTCTTCACCCGGGAAAACTTTATCTTTGTTAACTTTAATCTTTTCGTAAACCTCGCGGAAATGCTCGATGCCTCTGTCGAGCGTCAGGTTGAAACTTTCCTCTTCGGCTTTTATTACGTTCACAACAAAATCTTTCTTGTCGATGAGTTCGGGGAACACGTCGCCGAAATTCTTCACAACCGTTCCGACGAGCTGATGCAGTATAGGCTCGTTGTAATCGAGTTTCCTTGCGAGTCTCAGCGCTCTTCTTAAAATTCTTCTAAGCACGTAACCGCGTCCTTCGTTTGAAGGGATCGCTCCGTCGCTTACCGCGAATGTAAGCGCGCGTATATGGTCAGCGATTGCGTTGAAAGGCGAAATGAACCCGCCTTCGTATTTCTTCCCCGTTATCTTCGCGATATCTTCGAGTATCGGAGTGAATAAATCGGTTTCGTAATTCGATTTCTTTCCGATCATCACGCGCACGACGCGCTCGAGACCCATGCCCGTATCGACGTGTTTCTTCGGCAGAGGATGAAGTTCGCCTTTTTCGTCGCGGTTATACTGTATGAAAACGAGGTTCCAGATTTCTATAACATCTTCGAGTCCCGCGTTTATGTCTTCAGGCTTGCATCCGTCTTTTGTGAGGTCAACGTGGATTTCGGAACACGGTCCGCAGGGACCGGTTTCGCCCATTTCCCAGAAATTATCTTTCTCGCCGAACTTGAGTATGTGTTTAGGGTCAATGTCCGTTTCGGTTTTCCATAAGTTAAGAGCTTCTTCATCTGTTCTGTAAACAGTCGCCCACAGCCTGTCTTTCGGAAGTTTCCATACTTCCGTCAGCAGTTCCCACGCCCATGCGATCGCTTCCTTCTTGTAGTAATCTCCGAACGACCAGTTGCCGAGCATTTCAAAGAATGTATGATGGTAACCGTCTACGCCAACTTCCTCGAGGTCGTTATGCTTGCCGCCCGCGCGTATGCACTTCTGCGTATCTGCAGCGCGCTTGTATTCGCGGGTACCGAGCCCGAGAAAAACGTCCTTGAACTGGTTCATTCCCGCGTTCGCGAAGAGC
This sequence comes from uncultured Ignavibacteriota bacterium, assembly GCA_903831845.1. GTDB lineage: Bacteria > Bacteroidota > Ignavibacteria > Tepidaquicellales > Tepidaquicellaceae > CAIKZJ01. Next base: position 1,594 of record CAIKZJ010000068.1, on the reverse strand, counting down.
AGTGTCTGGTCCTCGAACGGAACTACGGGCGATGAAGGCACTATTGTATGTTTTTTCGATTCAAAAAACTTTAAAAACGAATCCCTTATTTCTTTTGATTTAACCAAAATATCGTGTATAAATTATGTAATCCCGAAAAATAAAGTTTATCGGCGTCAATTTAAATGGAATTGGGAGGGGAAGAAGCTTTAAAAAGACTTAAAATCTCATTCCCAAACACCATATTTGGAATCCGATTCTGAAGATTAAAGATTTTATGAACGGAATCAGAACGTAAGACGTAATCCCGTGCTTACAACCACGCTTCTCATATCCTGTGAAAAAGTGCTGAACCTTTCGCTTGTAATACCTCCGACGTATTCAGTCGTTTTAACATCCTTGAAGCTCGCGTTTCCGCCGAGAAAATCGAGAGAAGTAATCCAGAAAAGACCTTTTGTAAGATGGTATTTTCCGTTCAGCGATATTATATAAGCGAATGAAGAAGCCGATTTCTCATCCTGCCTGTAAAAGTCATTTCCGTTGATAATCGTCAATTCAGGCGCTTTTGAATTAAGGAGCCCCGAATATGCTCTGAACCCTAATGATATTTTTCTGTAAATAGGGTAAGAGAATTCAAATCCTATGAAACCGCCGTAGATGTTCCAGGTCCTTGACCCTGCCGACCAGGTACCGCCATACTTGTTTTTCAGCGCGATTTCAAAATTCTCCAGGTTCGTTCCGTTGGAATTATAGAAACCCATGGCATAAACGTCTATAACATCGATAAGGTGATACGATACGTTAGCTTCTATTTTATATCCGAGTTTTGCAAAACCGGCGCTGGCATTGTAAGCGTCTTTGCTTCCGAAATCGCCGTATGGAATGCTCGGACCGCCGTTTATTTCGATTCCGAATTTGTTGGGATTTATCTGATAATTTCTTTCCTGTGCATGTAAGGATGTTGTTAATATGATCAGCGCTAAAACAAAAAGTATATTTTTCATAATGATTATAGTTTATATAAATCTATTGAAAAAGACGAAAAAATTAAAGAATAAAAATGAATGGAAGGAATATATCATCACCAATTTGTCATTCCCGCATGCGCCCGGCGGGAATCAATAGCAAGGATGCTAATTAATATTTACTATACGATTCCGTTCTTGATCCCTACAAGAGCGCCCGGGGATTACAAAAAATTGAATATCACTTACTGTTTACCCTTGCGAACGCTATGTAATCCGTGATAGGAGGCGTATGTCCCGCCGCTTTAATAATCGCCGATATTTGCGCGCGGTGGTATGTAGAGTGGTTCATCACGTGCGATACTATATCGCTGAGTTTGTTTTTAAACTTGTCGCCGGAAGTATTCTGATAGGTGATTTCCGCCTCCAGCCCTTTCGGCTTAAGCCCGTTCAGATATTTCATCCAGTCCTTGTGAACGTTCTCGAGAACGTCGGCGAAATCCTCAGGCTCGATTATGTCCCACGGAGCTACGTCATGCGTTTTCGATGTTATCCTGAAATACCATACCTGCTGGGAATTTAAAATATGCGCGTATAAAAGTTCGACCTTAGTGTTCTGCGGTATCTTTCCGATAGTTTCCAGAACGTGG
>CAIKZJ010000067.1 GCA_903831845.1 uncultured Ignavibacteriota bacterium | reverse complement strand
TCTCTGCCTATAAACGTCCTGACCGGCGGAAACCATACTCTCGATAAAATACAGTCGCACAAGTTCATTAACGAATCCACGAACATACTGCGGCCGCTCAATTACCCGAAAGGGGTTTACGGGACCGGGTTCGGGATATATACAATAAAGGACAACCTCAAAATTGCGGTTATCAACCTCATCGGCAGGGTTTATATGAAACCTCTCGACTGTCCGTTCAGGGCTTTTGACAGGATTTTTGAAAGGCTGAAAACCGAAACCAACATGATATTCGTAGACTTCCACGCTGAAGCTACTTCTGAAAAAATCGCATTCGGCTGGTACGCGGACGGCAAGGTATCCGCAGTAGTCGGCACGCATACGCACGTGCAGACCGCTGACAGCAGGATTCTTCCGGGCGGAACAGCCTATATTACTGACGTTGGAATGACCGGACCTTACGATTCGGTTATAGGAATGAAAAAAGAAACATCGATAAAAAGATACCTGTTCGGTACGCCTTTCAAGCATGAAGTAGCCGAGGATGACGTAAAGTTCGCGGCCGTCCTAGTAGAGATTGACACAGAAACCGGAAAATCAAAAAGCATTAAAAGAATACTTAAACCTGAATTTTAATACATAATCATGAAAATAAAATTCTTGTTAGTTTTAGCTGTAATCGGCCTGGGGGTGTTTATTTCAAGCTGTGATACGATACAACAGGCAAGTTATGACGACACGGGCGTGGGCGGAATTGTTATCGACTCCGCAACCAGACTGCCGATTATGAACGCAACAATAGAGCTCGTCGGCATTACCAATACCGTTAGCGACTCAGTGGGCAGATTCTACATCGGAAATATCGGAGTACCATCATCCGCGGGCAACTACGTTTTAAAAGCATACTACCCGGGGTACGACACCATAACAAGATATCTTATTCTATATGCAGGAGACACTACCGAAACGGTAAATTTTGTGATGTATTCGGGCACGCACGAAGTCTACACCAGCTACGGCATTCACATCACCGAGCACGTTAACGCGTTCTCGTACAGTTCACTTAACCTTTACGATCTGTTCGCCATAAGGGATTCAACTCCGTACATGAGAGACATGAGAATGCGGGATTCCGCCTCGACAAGAACAAGCTACAGACTTCTGACGGGCTGGGATTACACTAACGGATACGGATATCAGACAAAGCTTACGGACGTTGTGGGATATTACTCGCAAACCGACTTCGACACGCTTTCAAGTCTTTTCGGCGGACGTCCTTTGGTGCCCGACAGTGATTTTCCTTACGACAACACGAGCTATTACAATGTGCCCGCTACGCCGGGAGCTGTCTACGGCTACTATCTGCTCGGAAGATATCTGTTTGCAGGAGGAGTAAGGATGTACGGCTTGCTAAGAATATCGGATATATATTACGACACTTCGCTCGGGCTTAACGTAATGGTTGTAGACCTGAAAATAAACAGGGCCGGCAATAATTATTTCCGAAGAAATTAACGCAATTATTACTTTGAATAAATTACAATTTAATAGTAAATTAAAAGACATTTATTAACTTAATGTAATATTATGATCAAATACACCAGATTTCTTATACCAATTGCAATATTCTTTATTATATTGAGTTTTTCAGGATGTGAATCGGGCGGTCTTACAACCAGCGGAGCATCCGTAATCAAGGGAAGAGTTACAGATTCGACATCATTTGTTCAGTTAATCGGAGCCACAATTACGACTCTTCCGGCAACATCCACAGTGACATCCGATACGCTGGGTTATTTCGCTATAACTGGTTTAAGTGCGGGAACTTACACGCTTACCGCAAAGATGCCGGGATACTATACAAGAACATATACGTTTGATATTCTTGACGAGGATACGGCAAACATCGCCGTTAAAATGTATTTCTCGAACATCTTCACGTACGGTCCGATTACCGTAGACGAATATTTCAACGATACGTCATACAGCGGTGTTAACGTTTATCTCGGCAGACCGGTCGCAGAATACGACAACGCTAACAAGGACATACAGATGAGAGATTCGAGCGGAACAAGCGCTAATTTTTACATAAGGTCGGGCGATCTTGCAAAACTCCTTGCCGGCAAGCAGACAAAGTTCACCGACTGGCTGCAGAATCCGGCTGGCGGATCATATGATTTCACACGGGCGCAGTTTGACTCCCTCACAACGATTCTCGGAGGAAAAGTGCTGAACGAAGGCGACTTCCCGAACGACCGTACGCCTTATTTCAACGACCCGCTTACGGTACACCCGGTATTCGGCGTATTCCTTAAAGGAAGGAACCTGATTCCTCCTACATACGCGGTGATTTACATTGAGTCGGTGTACACAGATTCGAAATTCCACGCTGTTCTCAGAATAAAGACAAACAGAAACGGATTGAATTTATTCAACGCGAACGGCCTTAAATAATTTTATTTCCGGGCTGCCTCATGCGGGGCAGCCCTTTTTTTTCTGATGAACAACTTTCTTCAGAAAATACATTTTACAAAAAGTGAGTTCAGGGTCATCGTCTTTCTATTGCTCGTTTTGCTCTCGGGATTGCTCATCAAACTTTCTAAGAACTATCTTGCGCCGGGAAAAGATTCATTTGATTACAAAAGAACCGACAGGATTTTAAACAGCCGTTTTGACGGCAAGCGTTTCGCGGCGAACGATTCGACAGACACCGGAGACACGTCCTCTTTCACAGCAAAAGAAAAAGAAATTACGGAAAAGACGAACCGGCGAAACGACAGCCTGACCAAGACGGAAGGCAAAATAAAAAAGAAAGGCAGCAAGGAGGAAAACCTAAAAGGGAAAACGGTTAACATAAACACCGCCCCGAAGGAAGAACTGATGCTGCTTCCCGGAGTCGGGGAATCGACGGCGGAAAAAATAATCGCTTACAGGAGCGAACACAAAGGGTTCAGGAAAATAGAGGACATACAGAAAATCAAAGGCATAGGAAAGAAAAAATTCGAAAAACTTAAACCATTCATCACCGTAAATTGAACAAGGCTATAATAGGATATACCGGCAAGTACATAAGGTTTCTTCTGGTTGAGAACGGTAAGAACGTAAGGTTCATCGACCAGCAGGAATATACCGACGCCGGAATATTTTTCCTTGAGCCGAAGATCAACCACAAGAGAATCACTGAACTCGCGGGAATAATACCCGCGGTATTCAGGAAGAACAACATACACGTCGACTCCGCGAGCCTTGTGCTCGATTCGAAGCTCGCTTATCTCAACATGATACCGGTCGACTTTACTGACGAGATCGAGAACATTAACTCAAGCCTCATCTGGGAACTGTCGAACTTCTATCCCGATACTTACAAGAACTTCAAGATATCGTACCAGAAAATTGACGCAAACAGGGACGAATATTTTTATCTCGGGAACACCCTGATTATCGCCTATCACAAGAACATCGGCGAAATAACAAGGCGGATATCCGAACTTTCTTCTATCAGATTTACGGGAATCAACTTCGACAATTTCACGGCCGGCAAGTTCTTCCTCGGCAGAAAAGAAAAGGATTTCATATTGCTCGGAATGAAAGAGGACAGGACAGACGTTTCTCATTACCTGAACGGAGAGCTAAGGAATTACACGGGTCTCTTCAGGCACCGCGAAAGCAGCGATATCAACCCCGAGATAGAAAACCTTCTGAAACTTCCCGGGTTCAACGGCATAAAAAAGATTTTTGTCTACGGCGACGAGGATTCCGTAAAGAACGCGGAAAAATTAAAGACAGATTACAAGGAAGTCGTGATTTCTGACCCGTTCGCTCATTTCGCTCTTCAGGACCCGCATACCGACATTGCCGAGCTTAAACCGTACTCCTTCACTTCACTTTTCGGACTCGTCTGATGAGAATTATTTCGGGAAATCTTAAAAGCAGAATCATAAACGTCCCGAAGTCAGTAAAGAACCTCCGGCCGACAACAGACAGGGCAAGGGAAACTCTCTTCAACATACTTTCATCGAGGTTTGACATCGAAGGAAAAAATATACTCGACATATTCTGCGGGTCGGGCAGCCTCGGAATAGAATGCCTGTCAAGAGGAAGCGCGCGCTGCGCTTTTGTCGACCTGTATCCCGACACAGTCAAAAAGAACATTGAAGCACTATCACTCGGGGATAGCTCGACAATAGTCAAAGGCGACGCAGTCAGATTTTTAAAATCTGCAAGAACGGATGAATTCGATTTAATCTTCGCCGACCCGCCTTATGAATACAAGGATTACGACAGGCTTCTCGACGCGGCCGAAGGGCTTAAATCCGTTTTGATTCTCGAACATTCAGATAAATTTTCACAGCAGGAAAAACATTCAAAATACTTATTTTTAAGGAAGGAAGTCGGTCTGGCGATTTTCAGTTTTTTTGATTTTAAAAGAAAAGATGAAGAATAAAATAATAGCAGTATATCCCGGTACGTTCGACCCCGTCACTTACGGACACATTGACATTATTGAAAGAGCGGCGCAGCTGTTCAACGAAGTGATCGTAGCCGTGGCGGTTAACATAAACAAGAATCCCCTCTTCACGGAAGCCGAGCGCAAAGACATGCTGAAGCAGGTGTGCAGAAAATATAAGAACGTCAAAGTGGATTCGTTCACCGGTCTGCTCGCCAACTACGCAGTTAAAAAGAAAGCGTCGGTTATTGTCAGAGGGCTGCGAGCCGTTTCGGATTTTGAATACGAATTCCAGATGTCGCTAACGAACAGGAAACTCGCTCCTAAAGTAAACACAATTTTCCTGATGCCGCATGAGAAATACACATACCTGAATTCTTCTCTTGTGAGGGAATTGTCGAAGTTCAACGGAAACATAAAAGACTTTGTTCCCGCGGAAGTAATTAAGAAGCTGAAAGAAAAACGGAAAAAGGGATTATAGAACTTTTCCCAGATCGGTATCCTTGTATTTGTTCTCCGCAAAATACTTCAGGAGTTTCTCGAACTCTCCCGCGTCCAGATAACCCGGAAACGAACCCGTTGATTCGCCGTTGTAAGTGAACTTAATCACCGAGCCGTCGGAGTTCAGGAACACGTGCGTGGGATAACCCGTCGCTCCGAAATATTTCGAAAGAGAAGATGCCGTCCAGTCCTTGCCGGAATATGATATTTTTTCGCTGCCGTTCGCGTTAAGTTTAACGTATACAAAATTACTGCTGACGTAATTCCTGACTGCATCCGTCGCGTAAACATTATCCATCTTCTTCGACCAGTTGTCGTTTTCCGAATAGATGTTAACAAGGATTTTCTTTCCCTGCGATTTGCCCTTTGAAAGGCCGTCGGAGAAATTTGTCTGTGAATATAAAGCCGTTGACATCGCCAGCAACAGAACCAATATTACAGATTTTGTTTTCATTTCTTTTATTTGCTTATTATACACGAAATCCGCGTATAATGTTTCCTTATATTACTAAACTTTACCCGTAAATATCAATGAATTAAAGCACAATTACAACAGTTTCTCGATGGTAGCAATTATGTCGTTTTTCAGCTCGATATAGTGTTTTCCCGTGCCTGGACCAGAAAATCCGGTGTGGATTTTCACGACTTTATGCGTTTTGTCCAGATACAGGGACGTCGGGTATCCGTTCAGTTTCTCAATAAACGGAAGAGTTTCCTTGATGCTCTTTCCGACTTCACCGGCGTACAGGAAGTCGTATTTCGCGTTTAACTGGCTCACGAACCGCTCGATTCTCTGTTTCGATTCCTCGAAATTCGCGGATTCAAAACACAACCCGATAATACGAAGGCCTTTCGGACTGTACTTGTCGTACAATTCAGTGAAAAGCTTCGTCTCGTCCATGCAGTTCGGACACCACGAACCCATTATCTGCACTATGACGGGTTTGTCTTTGTACTTTTCATCCGAAAGACTGACTCGCTTACCGTCGAGTCCTGTGAAAGTGAAATCGATAACTCCTGCGTCCTTTTTTAGTTTCGTAATGCTGTCCGGGGCGGATAGTTTAGCGTTCTCATTCTTAACGGCTATCCATTTGTCTCTCCATTTCGGGCCGCCGATAATAAGACCGTCGGCAAGCTTGCCGTCTTTTATTACCGCTTTCACGAGAAGCGTATGCGTGCCGTCGGCCGTAGAAAGCATCACCTTATCGCCCGACACCGCTCCGTCGAGATACCTGTGGTCGCCCGATTCCGTCAGAATCGTGCCCGTTATATTATTTCCCTTCTGCATGAACTCTGCTATCATCTTGTATTCGGTCGAATCGCCCGGATCGCCGATCATTTCCCACCTCCCGCTTAAATCCGCGGCGGGCGCCGTATTTGCGTTCTCAAATCTTTCCTTCGCTCCGAATACGGCCGTGAACGGCATCGTATACCTGCTGCGCGAACCGACGTGGTAATAAACTCCGCTTAACGTATCCTTCTTTACGTAAGCCCTTATTTCATCCTTGAATACAGGAAGCCTGACGAATATTGAATCGTCGGAAAATGATATTTCGTTAACCGGAATTTTTTCTTCGGCGTTTAAAATGACTATCTCCGGTTTCCCGTTCTTGTCTTTTCCGTACGTGAACAGAAACGGCATAAGCGAAGAAGCGTCTTTTTCATCGAGGAGCACTGTTCCTCTCCATGTTCCGGCGTTCATTTCCCTTTTATTCTTTGAACATGAAGCAATTGACAAAGCCAGAATCAGCAAAAATATAATTTGAAGTTTTTTCATAACCGTTGTTTTTTTAAAAAATACTTTAATTCGTTCTTAAACTCCACACAATTTTAACAGACGAAGGACGAATGAGCTTTTTGTATTAATTTTCTCCTTCAAAAAAATTAAATTTGACAAAATAGATTATAATGAAGAAAATTCTTTTAATAGCGGCAATATTCGTTCTTTCAGCATTTTCCGCGTATGCGCAGGACTCGACAGGCTCGGATCTGACTAAGGTGTGGGGCATAGACGAATTCATTGAGAACGGAAAGAAATATCAGGACGAAGACATGCTTGAAATCGTAGTGGATTTCGCTCCGGACGGCTCATACAGTTACTGGGAAGAAAACGACAACCTTGACGGTTTCTGGGAATTAAGCGAAGACGGAAACACGATTTATTTCGACAAGGACACCGAAGACGAAATGGTCTGGGATATTGTAAGTCTTACCGCCGACAGGCTTGAAGTAAAATGCAATTACGGCGGGAAGAAATACCGTTACGTGTTCAAGCCGAAAATAAGCAAAGGCGAGAATACAGATTCCGAACCGACGCAATAGTCCGTCTTCAAATATTATACGGGATGGTTCTCATTTAACGAGAACCATCTTTTTTATATCCGTAAACCTGTCAGTTTCGAGCCTGTAGAAATACACACCGCTCGCGAAAGAAGAGCCGTCGAATGTCACCACGTTCAGTCCCGGGTTTTGATACTGATTCACAAGCGTCGCGACTTTCCTTCCGAGAATGTCAAACACAATGAGTTTAACATTGGTCGCGAAGTTCAGCTCATATTTTATTTTTGTAATCGCATTGAACGGGTTCGGATAGTTCTGGTAAAGCTGATAGGTCTCGGGAATAAAAGGTATGACCTGCCTCCGGTCAATTGTACTATAAAACGACTCTATATAATCGCTGTATTCTTTAAGTTTCGTTACTGAATTAAGGTTGTTCGCTCCTCGTTTAATCATCTGCGCAAGCACTATTGTCTGCACTTCACCCGGATACATCTGAAGTTTCCCGCTGCCTGAATTCATGAAGAATCTTCTGTCACCCGGCGGACGCGGCGCTTCGACAAAACCCGTTGTATCTCCTCCGCAGTTGTGTATGGAACCTTTACGTTCCGTCCATCCTGAATTTGTTTCCGGGTCGCCGGAAAAATTATACATTGTCCTTGCGGGAGGAGTTAAGCTCGCGTCAAGCCACGATGACCCGTCAGATTTTAACCCTTTCATGAAATTGAATGCGCGATGAGACTCTCCGGGTTCCCGTTCGCAAGTATACGAAATATTTTTATTATGATAGCAGAAAGAGGACATACCTATTGTAACCGGCGGCTGCACATTTCTTATTACAGGCGTTTGAAGAAATCTAAATCCCACTGCCGGCGGATCAACCCCGTAATAATACGGAAGCCCGATCCCGTCCATATTATCCGCGTTGTAACAGTATGACATATTTCTTTCCGCATCGCATCCGATATAATCATCGTCAGGAGAGCCAAGATCCGGGTCAACGAACAGGCAGAAATGGACGCTGTCCCACATCACATTGCTTTTGTTTATGAAAGTGTATTTAAAAAACTGCGCGTCTGCCAGTGAGTCGTTGTCATAAGTCCAGGCAGTAAGTCTGAGATCGGAATACAACGGCAGCGTACCGCCCGCGAATCCTTCCGACTGGTAATGCGTGTATGCAAAGCCGTCAGTGAGCGCCATGAAGATTGTCTGATAAGCATTTTTGACTCCAGGCGTATCGATGCAGGGGTCATAAACTCCGTTATTATTCACGTCAGTGTAAGGAGCTCCGAACGGCACCATCTTATCCCAGTTCGCCCACCAGATATTGTTTAAGCAGTTATCACCTCTTTTAACGCTGAACATCATAAAGTAAGGATAACCCGAGGGCGTTTCGTTGTTCACGGAGCCGAATGTAAATTCTCCGACATAAGAAGCGCTTGCAGTCCTTAGTTCACCGTTGTATTTAGCGCCCAGTGTTAATCCGGCAGTAAATACGGCGTACCTTGTTGAATCTTTCGGCCAGCAGAATCCGGGCGTATTGTTAGTCCGCAGATCCTGGTCGAAAATTCCCGATGACTGGAGGAATGTTTTAATCCTGCCCGATTCAAAAGGTGTCTGCAGCCTGTTGTTAAGACCCTCGAGGTTCGGCACCCGGGTCGTTTTGAATATTTGCCCGTCTGTCGAGACACTGTAGTTATTAATTAAATCGCCGCAAAAAGATGTAAGGTTAACGTTAACCCCGGATGAAATTTTCTGCCACGAAAGGCCGTTGTCCGTAGATTTAAGCATTATGCCTCCGTCGCCGCATATATACATATTGTATTTCACCGCAAGCCTGTTTACACAGTTCAATTTTCCGTTAACCGGCGAATACAGTTTCGTCCAGTTCACGCCGCCATTAGTGGACCTGAATATGCTGCCGTAATCCCCGACCGCGACAACCGTGAAACTGTCAGTCATTGCAACCGAATACAGATTTGTATAGTTGTTTACATTTACTTTCGTGATGCTAATTGTCTGCGGATAATTGTAACTTACACGTGTACGCAGTACAGTTCCCGATTCTCCGCATGCGTATACGTAACTGCCTGAATAAGCCGACACGGATTTAGCGTCATACAGGCTATATGTTGTCTGGGATTCCAGTTTTGTCCAGTTTAATCCGCTGTTGGAAGAAACCAGAAGATGCCCTCCGGTTCCTGTTGCAAAAGCAACCTCACCGCCGGCTGTGTATACGCCCGCAGTACCGTATAAATCGCAGTCAAACCCTGTATATACAGAACTCCAGTTTAAACCCGAATTAGTACTCTTAATAATATATCCGCCGGAACAGAATAACATATACGAGCCGTAATAGCCGATTGAGGTATTATTAATTCTTCGCTGAAATCCGGTTTGGATCTGATTCCAGGACAATCCCTCGTTTGTAGAAGTGAGCAGTAATCCGTTGTCTCCCGCGGCCGCGATTATTTTATCGCCCATCCTGACGATGTTTAATTTTGAGCCGTAAGCGCCCGACACGGGATATAATTTTTCGAACGACAACTGTGAAAAAGCACTATTCGCGAAAACAAAAAGCAAAATCAGATACAAACACGGCTGTCTCATGATTGACGGGGTTTTTTGTTAATTTAAAAACTTTTTTAACTAATTTAAAGAGATAACATGCAGTGCGGCTTTCAGGAGGGGCATATGAACGATTATATAACTATTCTTTTTTGAATAATTTGGTTAATTTATTTTCTCAATCAGCATTCTTTAAATCAAAAACAGAGGAATAAAAACAATGCCGAATCACACCCCTTTCATGAAACCTTATGAAGAGGAACTCAAATCATTTTCATGGGAAATCTCAAAAAAAGAACTTGGCTACAAAGACGGCGATATCATTAATATCGGCGAATTCTGTTCCGACCGCATTTGCAGGATGGGAAAGTCCGACAAACTTGCGCTTATATGGGAAGGATTTTCAGGCGAGGAAAAGCGTTACACGTTCAACGACCTGCGTCAACTGACGAATTCTATAGCGAAATTTCTTCGGGACGATCTCGGCATTAAGCCGGGACAAAGAGTCTGCCTTTTCATGGACAAAGTCCCAGAACTTTACATCGGCTTTCTCGGCGTGCTCAAGATGGGCGCCATCGTACAGCCGCTGTTCTCCGCTTTCGGTCCGGAATCGCTTCTGACAAGGCTTCAGGACGCGACAACAACCGCTATCTTCACGCAGAAAAAGCATCTGCCGAAAGTAAGAAATATTCTCAAGGATCTTCCTGAACTCAAACACATAATAGTAGTCGACGACGACGGCGCGAAACCTTTAAAGGAAAACGAAGTCGCGTTTAACATGGATAAGGTTGAAAGAGTGGATTCGTTCGACGTTTATCCTTCAACCGCAGAAACACCGTCGGTGCTTCATTACACTTCAGGCACGACCGGCAAGCCGAAAGGCGCGCAGCACGTTCATTACTCGCTGATTTCACAGTACATCACAGCGAAGTACGTCCTCGACATTCACGACGACGATATTTACTGGTGCACGGCCGACCCGGGATGGGTAACGGGCACGTCGTACGGCATAATCGGAGCATGGTCTAACGGCGCGACGCAGTGCGTAATGGACGCGGGTTTCAAGGCGGAAACATGGTACAAGTTCATCGAGAAACACAGAATAACAGTGTGGTATTCGGCTCCTACCGCGATACGCGCGTTAATGAAAGAAGGAACGGAAGTCGTTAAGAAGTTCGACCTTTCCTGCCTCAGGCATCTCGCCAGCGTGGGCGAGCCGCTGAACGCTGAAGCGGTCATCTGGTCGCAGGAAGCGTTCGGAATGATGTTC
>CAIKZJ010000066.1 GCA_903831845.1 uncultured Ignavibacteriota bacterium | reverse complement strand
GACGCGGTAAAGAACGGCGGGAAGCTGCTTTTATGCGGTAACGGCGGAAGCGCGGCCGACTGCCAGCACATTGCGACGGAATTCATGGTGAGACTTTCGCACGACGTGAAGCGGAAGGCGATAGGAGCGATCGCGCTGACGACCGACTCGTCGAACATAACGGCGGGCGGAAACGACATCGGCTTCGACAACATATTCGCGAGGAACGTCGAAGGGCTCGGCAGGAAAGGCGACGTGCTTATAGGTATTTCGACGAGCGGTAATTCTAAGAACGTGATGAACGCGTTCGCCAAGGCGAAAGAAATGGGAATAAAGACGATCGGCCTGCTCGGCAGGACGGGCGGAAAGATGAAGAGCGAGTGCGACATTGCCGTGTGCATACCTTCGGATAACGTGCAGAGGATACAGGAATCGCATATTACGGTCGGGCATCTGTGGTGCGAGATAGTTGAAAGAGAGACAATTAGTAATTAATAATTAATAATTTATAATTTAAGAGCAAGATCTGTCAGTTAACATTTAAGATTTAACATACAGCAATAAAAGCAAGATTGTAAATCGTTTGTGTATTTATACGCAAACGATTTTTGTTTATACCGGATTTTAAAACAGGGCCCTGTTTCAATTGTCATGATGCTTGAAACAGGGCTTCACGGAGAGGAATGTATATTACTTCACAATCGCGATTTTAATGCTTTTAGAAAATTTACCTGAAACGAGCCGCATTATATATATTCCTGAAGCGAGCCTGCCGGCGTTATATTCGTTAGAATAATATCCTGCTTCAAGAGATTTTTTAAATATGTTTTCAATCTTCTTCCCTGAAAGGTCATACAGTGACATTTCGGCCATACCGCTTTCAGCGATAGAAAAATCAATCCTGGTTGCCGGATTAAACGGGTTCGGATAGTTCTGGCTCATCGAGAATTTTAAGGGCTGACCGATAACCACGTTTGTTCCGAGCAAAAAGTATTCGAAGTTTCCGTTAAAGTCTATTTGTTTAATCCTGTAGCAATAGTCGCCGGTATTGAGCCGGGCATCAGTAAAAGTATAGTTCTTCGGGCCGGATGAGTTGCCGTAACCTTTCACGAATCCGGTTTTATCCCATTCGCTGCCCGTGAGTTTTTTCCTTTCGATTTCGAACCCTGAATTATTGCATTCGAAGGAAGTTGTCCATCTTAGAGCGACTGAATTTTCACTTACATTATATGTGAAAGATTCAAGTTTTACGGGAAGTAGCGTTTCCTGCACATTCGGGTTCAGGGTAGCGGAATTTGTGACATAATATTCGGCACCTGTTGAATCGAAATATTCACAGACCATCAGAGTGTAAGGCGTATTGAAATTGAGATTTGTAACGGTGAGGTCGCCTGCGAACATGTTTACCGAGCCGTTAAAAATACAGTACCAGCCGGTATTGCCAATTTGTGTTCCGCTGCCGAACACGGTCGACGCTGTATAAGTGGTGTTATTCACCGGAGCGGCAGAGCCGCCGTTGCCCGACTTGATAAAGACGCATCTGGCACTGCCGTTTCCGTTGACCCAGTTTAATGACAGGCTGTTTTGAGTTATGTTATGGAAAACTATATTAGTTGCCTGGTTCGGTGATACAGTGAACTGATTTGCTGTATTTCCCGAACTTGATGCCGTGTTGTAAGCTGGCGAGACCGCAGAATTGAATTCGCAGACCATTGCTCTGTACGTGGTTCCGGCCGTAAGGCCTGTAACTGTTACGCTGCTGCCCGAACCGGAATAAACGCAGTACCAGCCCGTGGTACCAATTTGCGAGCCGAGCGTGTAGACGGGGCTCGAAGAATATGATGTACCGTTTACGGGTAATGCCGAACCGGTTTCGGTTTGTTTAATAAATACAGCGCAATTAGTACCTGTGCCTCTTGTCCAGTTTAT
>CAIKZJ010000065.1 GCA_903831845.1 uncultured Ignavibacteriota bacterium | reverse complement strand
TCGAGAAGGATTACCGTCTCAACCGTCGGCTTCACGGGCAGGATAAAGAAGTTCGCAGACGATATTTCCGCGATTCCCGGCCTGAAGAACATTAAACTCGCTCTCTCGCTTCACAGCACAGACAGGGGTTTCCGCGAAACGCTCATTCCCGTTTCGAAAAAGAACACGCTGCCGGCAATATACGACGAGCTGGTTTATTTCTACCGCAAAACAGGCAATAAGGTTACGTACGAATACATTTATTTCGAGGGACTGAACGACACGGACAACGACGTAAAGCGTCTGGCGAAACTCAACAGGATGATTCCGAGCAACATTAACATAATTCCCTTCCACCCGGTCGATTTTGAACTGAAACCGCCGTTAGACATTTTAAACAAGAAAATCCATGAAAAAATAATTCACGGCAAAGAAAAATCTCTTTCAAATTCAAAAAAATTATTGGATTTTATCGGACGTCTTAAGAAAGAAAAGGTTACCGTTAATCTTAGAAGCAGCAGCGGCGTGGATATTAACGCGGCATGCGGACAACTTGCGGTCAAAAATTAATCTCAATTTTATCTTATGCATCACATTTTGATATTCGGTCCTCCGGGTGTCGGTAAAGGTACGCAGTCTGTTTTGATTGCGGAAAAGTTTAATCTGTTTCATCTGTCCACCGGAGAGTATCTTAGAAAAGCTATCGATGAAGAAACCGAGCTCGGCAAAAAAGCCAAAGACATTGTAGAAAAAGGCCAGCTCGTTCCGGACGATATTATGATAGGTATTGTAGCGCAGGCGTTAAGGGAAAATATTGACGGCAAGGAAGGTTTCATTCTCGACGGATTCCCGCGCACTCTGGACCAGGCAAAAGCCCTCGAGGACATATTCGCGAAAATGGGATTCGATAATATCCAGATTCTCTACCTTAAGGCCGAAGACGACGAACTCGTTTCACGGCTTCAGAAACGCGGAAGAAAAGACGATTCCGACGAAATCATTAGACACAGACTTAAAATTTATACCGACTCCACCGAACCGATAGTGAATTATTACAGGAATTTCGGCGAAGTGATTGAGATTTACGGCGTAGGCGAAATAGAGGATATTTTCGGGGTCATTTGTGAAAAACTGGGCTGAAAATTCACTTTCAGCGGGGAATTATACTGCAAAGTTAATTGAATTTTATCTATATTAAGGTTATTTTTATAATTTTAAAATACTCATAATTTATGGGAGCAAAAATCAAGTCTTCAGAACTCCAGGACAAGGGTATCGTTATCCTCGAACCTAAAGGCAGTTTCGTCGGTGGCGACGAGACAGAAGACCTTAAGTTCGCGATCAAGGAAATCGCGGAAAAGGGTAACACGAAACTTATTATCGACCTTGGCGACGTTATGTACCTCAACAGTACCGCGCTCGGCGTTTTGATTTCTTCCCACGCGAACTATAAAAAACGCGAAGGCGAGATCAAACTCACAAGACTCAATAAAAATCTCGAAAACCTGTTCGTCATTACAAAATTGTCACTGATATTTGATTGCTACGGAACTCAGGAAGAGGCAATCGCAAGTTTTTAAATATACTTTAATAAAATTACAATAAATTAAACCAAAGAAATTGGAGGTTAAAACTCAATGAAGAAATCCGGATTATTCACGACTATTCTTATAATCGTGGCATTCGTTGTTGCTCTGATACTGTATATGTTTGTATTAGGAAACCCGGCAAACTTTAAGAACCCGGAAAAAACCGTCCCCGCTAACCTGTTAGGCGCAGTTTATCTTGGCGGCGTTATCGTACCCATTCTTATAACCATCAGCATTATGGTTATCACCTACACGATTGAAAGAATGCTTTCTCTCGGCAAAGCAAAGGGTAAAGGCAAGATTGAAGATTTTCTTAAAAAGATTCAGATCTCCCTCAAAGAAGGAAATATCGACGAAGCTATCGCTCTCTGCGACAAACAGAAGGGCTCGATAGCCAACATCCTTAAACAGGGTCTTGAAAGATATCAGGTTCTTATCGCTGACAAGAGCCTCGATGCGGAAAGAAAACTTGAAGAAGTAAAGAATGCCATCGAAGAAGCCATGGGTCTTGAACTTCCTCTTCTTAACACGAACCTCCCGGCGCTCGCGACTATCGCGTCGGTATCGGTGCTCGTTGGTCTTTTCGGAACGGTACTTGGTATGATTCGTTCGTTCCAGGCTCTCGCGACAGCGGGTACGCCGAATGCGGCTGAACTTTCTTCGGGTATCTCCGAAGCTCTTATCAACACCGCTCTCGGTCTGTTCGGCGCTATCGTCGGTACGATTTCGTATAACTTCTTCCTCACAAAGGTCGGAAGCATCACTTACATGATCGACGAAGCTACATATAATATTCTTTCAATCATCGCGTTGAAGACAAAGTAATTTGATTTCGGTTAAACTTTTTAAATCTTAAAAAAACAAATGAAAAAAGTTAGAGATATTAGAAAACCGAACATCACAATTGACATGACCCCTATGGTGGACGTCATTATGCTTCTGCTGACGTTCTTTATGTTAACGGCGACGTTCAAGGCTGCGGAATCCGAAGCCGTCGAAGTCGCTCTGCCGCAATCTATTTATTCTGACCCCGACAACAAGATGAAAGAAACCGATGTGATGACCCTTTCTCTTACTAAAGAAGGCGATATCTTCGTGGACGTTGATAACTATAAGATCAGGGAAAAGATTTTCGGAGACCAGTTCGCTCTCGGCCTCTACCATCCCGATTCAACTTCGCAAAGCACCGTCATGCAGACCGGTAAGGTCGGCGAAAAGGAAATTAAGAGAAAAGTCGTCGTCATGAACAAGGCTCAGTTCGAAAAGGCGCTGGTCGACCTTAAGAACTCCCTTAGAGGCATGACAGGCAATAAACAGGCGGCTTTCCAGGTTGTCGTCAAAGGCGATAAGGACGTGCCCTACGGCGTGTTCGAGGATTTAATGACTTCATTGCATGAATCCGACAACAAGATCTTCTCGCTTGTTACGATGATTAAATCAGACAGCAAAAAGGAATAAATAATTTTGTTAACTAAAATCACAGGAGTTTAATATGGCTGGTGGCGGTTTTGATGCCCCGGAAGTGGCCCAAGGAAAAGGAAGTAAACACAAAAAGAAAGGCGCAGGAGTGCGTATCGATATGACGCCCATGGTGGACGTTATCATGCTGCTCCTCACGTTCTTTATGCTTACTACTACCCTGTCCGCGCCGCAGTTGATGAAAGTTTCGCTTCCGAAAGGTGATGTGAAAGATAAGGTCAAGGTTGATATGGGTAACGTACTCTACGTTCGCGTTTCCGATAAAGGCAACGTGTACTTCGCGCAGGGTCGTTCGGACGGATCTGAATCCGAAATGAAGAAAGTCGATATCAAGAATGTTTCTTCGGAACTCGAAAAAATCTACGCGGTAAATAATAATCTGCTCCTCCTTCTGAAATTCGACAGAAAGATGAAATATAACGTTATGTCGGACGTTTTCGATGAAATCTCAAGAGCTAAAATCGAAAGAAGATACGCGTTCTTGAAGATGGAAGACGCGGACCTGCAGAAAATTATGGCTGCCGGCGGTTAATCAATAAAAGTATCATAAGCACAGCGGTCCGAATTTACTTCGGACCGCTTTTTTTATTTCCCTTTTACATTTAATATGTTAAGCAAATTTAGCAAATTATCCCGAATTAACAGTTTGATTTGAAAAAGCACTTTTTCATATTGCTCGCTCTCTTTCTGACTTCTAATTTCCTGTTTTCTCAGGAAGAACCGTCAAGAAGATTAAGCGATAACCCGACTTCCCTGAAAAAATACGTCGTGGACGAGACCAATACTCTCTCGAAAGATGAAATTAATTCGCTCCTTAAGAAACTTCAGGATTTCGACAAGCAGACTTCCACGCAGCTGGTCGTCTATATGGTCGAATCCCTTAACGGCGAATCTCTCGAGGACGTATCTGTCAGAATAGCGGAAGCAAACAAGATAGGCCGCAAAGACAAGAACAACGGCGTCCTTCTCTTCATAGCTAAAGCCGATAAGAAACTAAGGATTGAAGTCGGCTACGGGCTCGAAGGCGTACTCACAGACGCTGTTTCGTCCAAAATCATACGCAGCGATATCGCCCCCTACTTCAGGAACGGCAAATACTATGAAGGTATCAACGGCGGCGTTGACGCCATAATCGCGGTTACAAAAGGCGAATACACTAACGATAAATCGTCTTCGAAGAAACAAAAGAGCGATCCGGGCCTGATGTGCCTCGGTATACCGATATTCGTTATTATTGTTTTCGGCATTATATTCTTCAGCATTTTCATTTCCATTATCCGGCGCATCTTCGGCTGGAACAGGCGCTTCTATACAGGCGGACGCGGCTGGGGCGGAGGCGGATTCTTCGGCGGAGGTGGCGGATTCTTCAGCGGCGGAAGCAGCGGCGGGTTTGGCGGATTCTCCGGAGGAGGCGGCTCTTTCGGCGGAGGCGGAGCAAGCGGAAGCTGGTAAACTTAAATTCCAAAACGATGGCTAAAAACTTATTAAAGAAATATATCGCTGATTCTGAACTTACCGATATTCAGAATCATATCGCCGGCATCGAACAAATTACTTCGGGCGAAATAAGGATCTGCTTCAGAATGAAAAGAGGCTGGACTGAAAAAAAGAAAAGCCCCCGCGAGCTGGCTGTAAAGGAGTTTCATAAACTCGGAATGCACAATACCAAAGACCTTACCGGCGTACTGGTTTTCATCCTCTTTGAAGAACGGATTTTTGAGATCGTTGCCGATAAGGGGATCAACGACAGGATAAGCCCCGATAAGTGGGAAGTTATCAAATCACACATTTCAGGCGAATTCAAAAAAGGCGCTTATAAAGACGGCCTTATAAAAGCTCTCGATGAAATAGGCGGTGTCCTTAAAAAGGAATTCCCGCGCGGGGATGACGATACCAATGAACTCTCAAATGATATAGTCATCGAATAGTATTGAAGAAGGCCGCGTATATATTGCTCCTCACCCTGTTCTTCTCCGCGGCTTATGCGCAGGAAGATACGGTGAAAATTTCCGATTCGACAAAGACCGCACTGCTCGACACGTCAAAATACGCTAAGTCCGACATCAACGAAGTAATCGATTATTCCGCGTACGATTCGGTCGTCTTCGACCTCGCAACGAATAAAATGCGGCTTTATAACAACGCTGAAGTAATATACAAAGACCTCAAACTCAATTCGGGCGTAATAATACTCGACAGACAAACGCAGATTCTCGATGCAGTCGGCATTCCCATGGATACTGCGGGCACGACGAAGTTTGTACAGCTTCCGCTTATGTTCCAGGGCAAGGAGAAATACGAGGGCACCAAACTCACTTACAGTTTCCGCACGTCGAAAGGCACGATTTCATACGGCTATTCCGACGCCGACGTCGGATACTACTTCGGAGAAAGGATTAAAAAGGTCACTCCCGAAGTCTATTTCATTATGAACGGCCGCTATACAACTTCAACGGATAAAGTTGACCCGGAATATTATTTCTACTCGCCTAAAATGAAACTGATTCCGAAGGATAAAATTATTGCGCAGTCGGTATTCCTTTATATCGAAGGCGTTCCGGTCTTCTGGATTCCGTTTGTAGTGCTCCCAAACCGCACAGGACGCTCGTCAGGGCTCATTATCCCCAAATACGGGCAGGACGCCACATACGGCTTCTATCTCGCCAACGCGGGCTATTTCTGGGCTGTAAACGATTATACGGACCTTACATTCAAAGCGACAGCGTTCACAAAAGGAAGATATGATTTTAATTCAAGGTTCAGATACGTAAAAAAATACCTTTATGACGGAAGCATTGAAGGCGGGTATTCGCTGATTAACAGCGGCGAATCGACCGATCCCAACAGAGTCGTTTCCGACCAGTGGATAATAAACTGGGTGCATAATCAGAAAATCAACCCCACGACCTCGCTCGCGGGCAACGTTACGTTCATAAGCGGCAAGGACTATTATCAGAACTCAACGAACTCTCTGCCAGATCTTTTAAGGCAAAACGTAGTTTCAAACCTCACATTCTCGAAATTCTGGGAGGAAACTCCCCTCTCAATGTCGCTGAACTACTACCGCGACCAGAACCTTCAATCGGGCGACCTTAACGAAAGGCTGCCGTCCGTTACGTTCAACGTTTCCGAAACATATCCGTTCAGGAACGACGCGGCTTTGTCAAATCAGAAACTGTATGAGTTTCTGTCTTATTCTTACAGCGGAAGTTTTCTGAATAACAGGACAAAAGTCTCATCCGTAAACAACGGCAATCTGGTTTCGAATCTCGGAGCTCAGCACAGAGTCAACCTGAATTTCTCGCCGTCATTCAAATACTTTAACATAAGGCCGTTCTTCAACTATACCGAACTGTGGTACAATAAGTACGTGGAAAGATACCTGAACCCCAATGACAGCCTTATTTCGCTCGAACACGACGCGATTAAAATGGTAAGGTATTTCAGCACGGGAATAACGCTTAACACAAAATTAATCGGCATTTTCACGCCGAAGTTATTCAACGTAACGGGAATAAAACATACTATTACTCCGGCTGTAACTTATAACTTCATGCCCGACTTCTCTTCGCCGGGATGGGGATATTACAGGACTTACACGGACCAGTACGGAAGACAGAACAAGTATTCAATATTCGAAGGACGCGTGTTCGGTACGGCGCCAGCGGGCGAAGTGCAGTCGATCTCATTCACAATGGGAAACCTTTTTGAAATGAAAACCCGGACGAACGATACGACGGAAAATAAATTCCAGCTGTTCAGCATTAACGCGGGAGCCAATTACAACTTCGCAGCCGATTCCCTTAAATGGTCCGAGATCACCACCGATTTCAGAACGCAGATAGGCGGGCTTCTAAACTTCGCCGGTAACGCGTATTTCAATCTTTACGAATTCGACCAGGCATCAGGAAGAAGAATAAATAAATTCCTGTGGAGCGAGAAAAGAAAAATTGCCGAACTATCCTATTTCAGCATAAACGTTTCCAGCGCTTTCAGCTTCGGCTTTACGCGGAATTCAGGTTCGACGAAGGATACGACTGCCGAAAACAGCGGCACGTACAGATCGGCGTTCGAGGAACCGGCTCTTAACGTGCCGGTTTCAGGTAGCCTGAATTACAATTTCACGGAGAACAGGTCGAATCCGTATAACATATTAAAATCTTCAAACATCAGCGGCAGCTTGAATTTGAGCCCGACTTCGAAATGGAAGTTTTCGTTTACGACAAGTTACGACATACTGAACAAAAGAATATCGGCTCCTTACATAACCGCGTACCGCGACCTGAATTCCTGGGAAATCAACTTCAACTGGTATCCTATCGGCACTTACAGGGGTTTCTTCTTCGAAGTCCGCATTAAAGCGCCTTCGCTTAACGATATAAAAATTACAAAGCAGACGAACACAAGAGGTGT